>NZ_JBEXJK010000151.1:0-18403 GCF_040609095.1 Kitasatospora sp. NPDC004799 | reverse complement strand
GGCTCGGTCGGCGCCCCGGCCCGCTTCTCCGGCGCCCCGACCGCCCCGGCCGCCCCGGCCGCCCCGGCCGCAGCGGCCTGCACCTTGCGCCGGCGCGGGATGCACACCGCGGCGAGCGCGCCGAGCCCGACGGCGCCGCCGCCGACGAACAGCGCGGGCACCAGCCCGTCCGTGAAGGCCCGCGCCGACTGGTAGCCGCCCTGTGCCGAGAACACCGCCGCGAGCACCGCGACCCCGAGCGCCCCGCCGACCTCGCGCAGCGCGTTGTTGGCGCCGGAGGCGATCCCCTGCTCCTGCGGCCGGACGCTGGCCATCACCAGCTGGGCGGTCGGGCCGAAGTACAGCGACATGCCGATCCCGCAGATCACGATGGCCGGGATCTGGGCGGGGTAGTCGAGGCCGCTGCTCCCGTCCGCGACCAGGGCGAACAGCACCAGGCCCACGGCCTGCAGCGCCAGCCCGGTGGCCACGATCGGCCGGCCGCCGATCCGGTCGGAGAGGATGCCGGCGACCGGCGAGACCAGCAGCGGCATCGCCGTCCACGGCAGCATCCGGACGCCCGCCTCCTGCGGGCTGAAGCCGCCGACGCCCTGGAGGTACTGGCTGATCAGGAAGATCGAACCGAACATCCCCAGGTACATCAGCAGGCTGGCCGCGTTGACGGCGGAGAAGGCCCGGTTGCGGAACAGCCGCATCGGCAGCATCGGGTGGGCGGCCACCCGCTGCTCGTACCGGACGAAGGCGACCAGCAGCAGGGTGCCGGCGATCAGGGCGCCGAGGACCAGCGGGCTGGTCCAGCCGTCCGGGTTGCCGCGGATCAGGCCGAGCACGACCCCGAACATCCCCAGGCTGACCAGCAGGGTTCCGGGCACGTCCAGGGCCCGGCCCGCGCCCCGGCTCTCGCCCAGCCGCAGGAAGGCCAGCGGCAGCAGGACGAGGCCGACCGGGACGTTCACCCAGAAGATCCACTGCCAGGAGAAGTGCTCGGTCAGCGCGCCGCCGATCAGCGGCCCGGCGGCGACGGCGAGGCCGCCGACGCCCGACCAGATGCCGAAGGCCAGCCCCCGCCGGGCCTCGGGCACCGCGGCGGTGAGCAGGGTGAGGGTGAGCGGCATCATCACCGCGGCCCCGGTGCCCTGGAGGGCGCGGGCGGCGATCAGCTCGCCGATGCCCGGGGACAGCGCGGCCGCGGCGGAGCCGGCGGTGAAGACCGCCAGGCCCACCAGGAAGATCCGGCGACGGCCGAAGCGGTCGCCGAGCGCGGCGCCGAACATCAGCAGCACCGCGAAGCTCAGGGTGTAGGCGCTGACCGTCCATTCGAGGTCGGACAGCCCGCCGCCGAGTTCCTCGCGGATCGACGGCAGTGCGGTGGTGACCACCAGGTTGTCCAGGGCGGCCATGAAGCTGGACGCGCTGACGATCACCAGCGTCCAGATCGCGGTTCTGCCCATGGTCGGTTTCTCCGTCATGACGTCCCCCAGGTTCCTCTAGGTAGTTATTGCTCAATAACTTTCGTGGGCCGAAAAGAGGCCGCACGGACGCACCGCGCGGCCCGCCTACTCGGCCTTTCCGGACTCCTCGGGCTCCGAGTGCCCGACGTGCCCCCCGTGCTCCCCGTGCCCCTCGTGCTCGCCGAAGCCGCTCCACAGCCGGTGGTCCTGGGGGTAGCCCAGCGCCACCAGGGTGTTGATCAGCATCCCGTACGCGAAGAACTGCGTGGCGTCCGCCATGTCGCCGCCGATCCGGATCCTGACCCGGTCGAACAGCCCCTCCCAGAGCCGTCGGGCGGTCTCGCCGATCTCCTCCTCGCCGGCCGCCCGGGCCGAGAAGACCGAGACGTAGAGCTGCATCTGCATCATGAGCTGGTCGCGGTCCTCGACCAGGCTCAGGTACGCGCCGGACATCGCCTCGGCGGCCTCCTGGCCGGACAGCCCGGCCGAGGCCTCGTCGAACACCCGCCAGGTCTCCTCGACGCAGCGCTCGGCGGCCGCGGCGAAGATCGCCTGCTTGCCCGGGAACAGCCGGAACAGGTACGGCTGCGAGACGCCCACCCGACGGGCGATCGCCTCCGTGGAGGTGCCGTGGTACCCGCCCCGGGCGAACTCGATCAGGGCGGCCCGGACGACGCTCTCGCGCCGCTCCTCCGCGCTCATCCGGATGCTCGACTTCGCCATGGGTTCCAAGTTAGTGGCCAATCACTATCTTGGCAAGGCCCGCGGCCGCGGCCGGATCTCCCGTGCGGGACGGGAGCTCCGGCCGCGGCCGCCGAAACGTGGGGCCGAAGCGCGGGAGCCGCTCAGCCGAGCCGGACGACGGCCCGGGACATGCCCAGCACCTTCTGCCCGCCCGTGGTGGCCAGCAGGTCGACCTGCACCCTGCGGTCGTCCAGCTTCTTGGCGACCTTGGCCGAGACCTCGATCACGGCGCCGACCCCGTCGTTCGGCACCGGCACCGGGCGGGTGAAGCGCACGCCGTACTCGACCACCGCGGCCGGGTCGCCGACCCAGTCGGTGACCACCCGGATCGCCTCGGCCATGGTGAACATGCCGTGCGCGATGACGTCCGGCAGGCCGACCTCCAGCGCGAACCGCTCGTTCCAGTGGATCGGGTTGAAGTCGCCCGAGGCGCCCGCGTAGCGCACCAGTGTGTCGCGGGTCACCGGGAAGGACCGCGCCGGCAGCTCGGTGCCGACCTCGACCTCGTCGTAGCTGATCGCCATCGCGCTCACTCCCCCGCCTCGTCGGCGGCCCGGGCCACCAGGGTCATGACCGACGTCACAACGTGCTCGCCGGTCGCGTCCGTCACCTCGCCGCGCACGGTGAGCACGTCGTTGCCCGCCAGCGACTTGATGTTGTCGATGGTCACCTCGACCGAGAGCCGGTCGCCGGCCCGCACCGGGCGGGTGTAGGCGAACTTCTGGTCGCCGTGCACCACCCGGCTGAAGTCCAGGCCCAGCTCCGGATCCTCGACCACCTGGCCCGCCGCGCGGTAGGTGATCACGAACGGGAAGGTCGGCGGGGCGATCACATCGGGGTGGCCCAGCGCCTTCGCCGCCTCCGGGTCGGTGTACGCCGGGTTGGCGTCGCCGACCGCGGTCGCGAACTCGCGGATCTTCTCCCGGCCGACCTCGTACGGCTCGGTGGGCGGGTAACTACGCCCGATGAAGGAGGGGTCGAGCGCCATGGCAGCTCCTCGGAACGCGGGTGGATACGAAAAAAGCTCCGGGCCGCACCCCCTGTGAGGGATGCGGCCCGGAGCAGAAGACCTGAATTCACACAGGCCCGTCGCCCTACTGGAGGGTCAGCGGGTCTCGCGGTGCGCGGTGTGCGAGTTGCAGCGGGGGCAGTGCTTCTTCATCTCAAGACGGTCCGGGTCGTTACGCCGGTTCTTCTTGGTGATGTAGTTCCGCTCCTTGCACTCCACGCAGGCCAGCGTGATCTTCGGGCGGACGTCGGTGGCAGCCACGGGAGTGCCTTCCTTGGACAACGAATAAGAACACAACAAGAGTAGCCGACCGGGAGTGCGATCTCCCGACCGACTACGCGGGGTAGCGGTGACCGGACTTGAACCGGTGACACAGCGATTATGAGCCGCTTGCTCTACCAACTGAGCTACACCGCCACAGTGATCCGCAGCACAGCCGGAGCTGACTGCTTCTCACCCGAGCCCCCATGCGGAATCGAACCGCAGACCTTCTCCTTACCATGGAGACGCTCTACCGACTGAGCTATAGGGGCGAACGAGGAAGAGATTACACGTTTCGCGCCCGGAGGTGAAATCCGTATCCCGCGGCGAAGACCGCAGGTGGGCGAGGGGTACGGACGGACGATCCAAGGCCCGGCGTTCGATCGGCCCGCGAGCCGCACGGCCCGACCCGATACGACTATTGCCCGCCTCCCGGCAGCCCGCCCCCCGGGCCCATAGGCTCGACGCTCATTGATCGGGAGGACTGGCCGGCGGTACGGGCCAGCCGTACGGGGCCGACCGCACGGGCCGGCGCGAGAAGGAGCCGGCGATGGACAGCGCAGCCGCCGACGGGCCGCACCCCGGGCCCGGCCCGGCGGCCAACCCGCTCGGGCACGGCCCGGTCCTGCTGCTCACCGGCGCCAAGCTGGCCGACGGGCGGGTGGTGGACGTCCGGATCAGCGGCGACCGGATCCAGGCGGTCGGCACCGTCGGCAGCCTCGGCCCGCTGCCCGCCCTGCCCGGCGCGCCCACCGTCACCACCGGCGCCCGGATCGACCTGCGCGGCTACCTGCTGCTCCCGGCCCCCGCCGAGGCGCACGCCCACTACGACGCCGCCTTCTCCGCCGCCCTGGCCACCCCGCCGCCGGACACCCCGGCCGACCTCACCCGCAGGGTCACCGAGGCCGCGCTGACCTCGCTCGGCTACGGCGCCACCGCCCAGCGCACCCACGTCCGGATCGGCGACGTGCACGGGCTGCGCCGACTGGAGGCGGTGCTCACCGCCCGGCAGGCGCTGAGCGGGCTGGCCGACCTCCAGGCGGTGGCGATGCCCCGGCTGCTCACCGGGCGGGCCGGCGCGGACGGCCGGGCGCAGCTGCGCGAGGCGCTCAAGCTGGGCGCCACGGCGGCCGGCGGCTGCCCGGAGCTGGACCCGGACCCGGCGGGGTACGTGCAGCTGCTGTTGGAGGCCGCCCGGGAGGCGGACTGCTCGGTGGACCTGCACACCAGCGCCGGTGACACCGCCCAACTCGCGCGGATGGCGGGGGCGTTGGCGCCACTGCGGCCGCGGGTGACGCTCGGCCCGTGCGGGGCGCTGGCCCGGGGCGGCTCGACGGTGCTGGCGACCAGCGGGGTCCGGGTGGTCTGCCTGCCGCAGAACGGCTGCTGCACCGGGCTCGAAGGCCGGACGGCGGGCCAGCGGCCGGGCCTGGTACGGGAGTTGGCGGCCGCCCGGGTGCCGCTGGCGGCGGGCAGCGGGGCGCTGCGCGACCCGTCCAATCCGGTCGGCCGGGCGGATCCGCTGGAGTCGGCCTATCTGCTGGCGGCCGGCGGGGAGTTGGACCCGGAGGCGGCGTACGACGCGGTGGCGAACCAGGCCCGGGCGGCGCTCGGCCTGGCCCCGGTCCGGGTGGACGCCGGGTTCCCGGCGGAGCTGCTGGCGGTGCGCGGGGACAGCCTGGCCGGGGCGCTCGCGGGCGGGCACAGCCGGCTGGTGGTGCACAGCGGCCGGGTGGTCAGCCGGACCAGTGCGGTCCGGGAGTTCGCGGACACGGTGGCGCTGGCGCTGCCCCGGCAGGCCGGGGGCGCGGAGGGCTGAGCGGGGGGCTGAGCGGGGGGCTGACCGATCTCCGGACCTCCGGGTCTCCGGAGCACATGGGGGCTCGCGACGGATGTCGCGCGCCCCTCCCCCACCTGCTGACCGTCCGTGGACGGCGGACGGAGCGGTCCCGGGCTTCCCCCACACGGAGCAAGGGCCCGCTCGTTCGACACCGACACTACGCCTGCGGAGCACCGCCCCCGGGCGGCCTTGACGCCCTCCTGTCGCCCGTCGAGCCGCTCTTGACGGCACGTTGACGGGCCCCGCCGGCACCGGCGCGCCGGCCCGTCACGGCACGTACCGGTACCCGATCCCCGGCTCGGTGATCAGGTGCCGCGGCCGGGCCGGATCGCGCTCCAGCTTGCGGCGCAGCCCGGCGAAGTACACCCGCAGGTAGTTGCCGCGCCCCTCCCGGGCCGGGCCCCACACCTCGCGCAGGATCTGCCGCCCGGGCACCAGCCGGCCGGGGTTGGCGAGCAGCAGGGTGAGGATGCGCCACTCGGTCGGGGTGAGCCGGACCGGGCCGTTCGGGCCGCTCACCGTGGTGGCCGCGAGGTCCACGGTGTGGTCGCCGATCACCGGCCGGCCCAGCGGCACGCCCCCCGGCGGCCGACGCAGCACGGCGCGCAGCCGGGCCAGCAGCTCGTCCATCAGGAAGGGCTTGGTGAGGTAGTCGTCGGCGCCCGCGTCCAGGGCGCCGACCTTGTCGGCGGCGTCGGTCCGGCCGGAGAGGACGATGATCGGCACCGCGCTGCGGGTGCGCAGGCCGCGCAGCACGTCCATCCCGTCCAGGTCGGGCAGGCCGAGGTCGAGCAGGACGGCGTCCGGGGCGGAGTGCGCCGCGCGGTCGAGCGCCTCGCCGCCGCTGGCGGCGGTGCGGACGGCGTACTGCCGGGCGCTGAGGTTGATCCGCAGGGTGCGCAGGAGGGCCGGCTCGTCGTCGACCACCAGGATTTCACTCATGCGAACGGCTCCTCCCCGGGGGCTCCGGGCTCGGTGGTGGCGGGCTCGGTGGTGGCGGGCGCGGTGGTGGCGGGCTCGGTCATGGCGGGATCGGCTACGGGCAGGGTGAGCAGCATGGTGGTGCCGCCGCCCGGGGTGTCCTCGACCTCCAGGCTGCCGCCCATCGCCTCGGCGAGGCCGCGGGAGAGGGCGAGGCCCAGGCCGACGCCGGTGGTGTTGTCGGTGTCGCCGAGGCGCTGGAAGGGCAGGAAGACCCGGTCGCGCTCCTCGGGGGCGATGCCGGGGCCGCGGTCGATCACCCGGATCTCGACCTGGTCGGCGTGGTGGCTGGCGGTGACCAGGACGGGCGCGCCGGGGGCGTTGTACCGCAGCGCGTTGGTGATCACGTTGGCGAGCACCCGCTCCAGCAGCGGCGGATCGGCGAGCACCGGCGGGGCGGTGTCCAGGTCGAGCGGCTGGACCGGCGCGTACGGGTCGGGGAGGCTGTCCAGCGCCCGCGGCAGGATCTCGTCCAGGTGGGTCTCGGTGAGGTGCAGGGTGAGCGCGCCGGCCTGGAGGCGGCTCATGTCGAGCAGGTTGTCGACCAGCCGGGTGAGCTTGACCAGCGACTCGTCGGCGGTGGCGAGCAGTTCGGCCTGGTCCTCGGAGGAGAACTCGACGTCGGGGCTGCGCAGCGAGCCGACCGAGGCGCGGGCGGCGGCCAGCGGGGTGCGCAGGTCGTGGCTGACGGCGGCGAGCAGCGCGGTGCGCATCCGGTCGGCGGCCTTGATCGGCTCGACCTCGGCGGCCACCACGGCCAGCCGGTCGCGCTCCAGCGCGGCGGCGACGTGGGCGGCGAAGGCGGTCAGCACCCGCTGGTCGGCGGCGGGCAGCCGGCGGCCGGTGAGCACCAGCACGGCCTCCGCGCCGACCGGGACCTCGGTGGTCTCCTCCGGCCCGTCGCCGTCGCCCGGGTGGTCCCCCTCACAGTGCGCGAGCACCTCGCCGTCGGCCCGGGAGAGCAGGGCGACGGCCCGCATGCCGAAGGCCGTCCGGGACTTCTCCAGCAGGGCGGGCAGCGCGTCGGCGCCGCGCAGCACGCTGCCGGCCAGGGTGGAGAGGGTCTCGGCCTCGGCGGTGGCGCGGGCGGCCCGGCTGGTGAGCCGCCCGGCGTGGTCGACCACGGTGGAGACGGTGAGCGCGATGGCGGCGAAGACCACCAGGGCGACGATGTTGTTGGTCTCGCCGATGGTCAGGCTGTGGGTCGGCGGGATGAAGTAGTAGTTGAGCAGCACCGAGGCGACGACCGAGGCCAGCAGGGCCGAGACGGCGCCGCCGAGCAGGGCGACGATGACCACGCCGAGCTGGAAGATCAGCGCCTCGGTGGTCAGGTTGATGGTGTGGTCCGCCTGCGAGAGCAGGCCGGTGAGCAGCCAGGGCAGCACCAGGCCGGCCACGTAGCCGGCGATGGTGCGGCGCCGGGAGTGGCGGCGGCCGAGCGAGGGCAGCCGGCCGCGGCCGGTGAACTCGTGGGTGACCATGTGGACGTCGATGTCCTCGGAGGCGTCCACGGTGGTCTGTCCGGTGCCGGGGCCGGTGAGGAAGCGGTTGATCCGGCCGCGGCGGCTGGTGCCGAGCACCAGCTGGGTGGCGTCGTGGGCGCGGGCGAAGGCGAGCAGCGCGGTGGGGACGTCGTCGCCGACCACCACGTGGTAGCTGCCGCCGAGGGTCTCCACCAGCTGCCGCTGCTGGGCGAGCGCGCCGGAGGAGGCGCCGGCCAGGCCGTCGCTGCGGGAGACGTGGACGGCCAGCAGGTCGCCGACGGCCGTACGGTCGGCGATCCGGGCGGCGCGGCGGATCAGGGTCTCGCCCTCGGGGCCGCCGGTGAGGGCGACCACGACCCGTTCGCGGGTCTCCCAGACCCGGTCGATGTTGTGGCTGGCCCGGTAGTCGCGCAGGCCTTCGTCCACCCGCCCGGCCACCCAGAGCAGGGCGAGTTCGCGCAGGGCGGTGAGGTTGCCGACCCGGAAGTAGTTGGAGAGCGCGGCGTCCACCTTCTCCGCCCTGTAGACGTTGCCGTGGGCCATCCGGCGGCGCAGCGCCTGCGGGGCCATGTCGACGAGTTCCAGCTGGTCGGCCCGGCGGACCACCTCGTCCGGGACGGTCTCCCGCTGGGGGATGCCGGTGATCTTCTGGACGACGTCGTTCAGCGATTCCAGGTGCTGGATGTTGACGGTGGTGATGACGTCGATCCCGGCGGCGAGCAGTTCCTCGACGTCCTGCCAGCGCTTGGCGTGCCGGCCGCCGGGGATGTTGGTGTGCGCCAGCTCGTCCACCAGGACGACGGTCGGACGGCGGGCGAGCACGCCGTCGAGGTCCATCTCGTCGAACTCCGCGTCCCGGTAGGAGCGGTGGACCCTCGGCAGGACCTCCAGGCCGTCCAGCATCGCCTCGGTGTGGCGTCTGCCGTGGCACTCGATGTACCCGACCACGACGTCGGCCCCGCGCTCCTGTCTGCGCCGGGCCTCGTCCAGCATCCGGTAGGTCTTGCCGACCCCCGGCGCGGAGCCGAGGTACACCCTCAGCCGGCCGCCGCGGTTGGCGGTGCCGGGGGTGAGGTCGCGGGCCATGGGCACTGCTCTTTCCATCGGGAGGGATGCAGGTCTGCGGACGCGGGTCGGCCGGCCCGGGCGCCGGAGACGTGCTCCCGCGCCCGGGCCGGCCCGGTCACCCGTCTGTGCGTGGCGGTGTCACTTCTGCTCGCTGAGCGCCTTGTTGAGCAGCACGACGTTGACGCCCTCGTCGCCGAGGAAGCCGAGCGAGCGGCCCTCGGTGTACTTCTCGACCAGCTTGTTCACCGTCTCCACCGGCAGGTCGCGGTTCTTGGCGACCCGGCCGACCTGCTCCTTGGCGTAGGCGACGGAGATGTGCGGGTCGAGGCCGGAACCGGAGGCGGTCAGCGCGTCGGCCGGGACGCTCGCCGGGTCGACGCCGTCGAACGCGGCGACGGCGGCGCGGCGCTCGTTGACGGCCTTCAGCAGGTCCTCGCTGTTGGGGCCCTGGTTGGAGGCGGCGGACGAGGAGGCGTCGTAGCCGGTCCCGGCAGCGGACGGGCGGGGCTGGAACCACTTCGGGTCCGGCTGGGCCGCCTCGTCCGGGGCGTCGCCCGTGGTTGATCCGGAAGGGGCCTTCTTCGGGAGGTCGAAGCTCTGGCCGATCAGGCTGGAGCCGACCTCCTTGCCGTCGGACTTCACGGGCGAGCCGTTGGCCTTGTCGCTGAAGGCGACCTGGGAGATGCCGGTGACCAGCAGCGGGTAGGCGACCCCGAGGATCACGGTGAGCACGAGGAGCACCCGCAGGGCCGTGAAGTGGGTGCGGAGGGTCGTCGGCAGGGGCTTGGACATGGTTTTCTCTCCTTCCCTGCGTCAGTTGAGGCCGGGGATGAACTGGACGATCAGGTCGATCAGCTTGATGCCGACGAACGGCACCACCAGACCGCCGAAGCCGTAGACCCCGATGTTGCGGCGCAGCAGCGAGCTGGCGTCGGACGGACGGTACTTGACGCCGCGCAGCGCGAGCGGGATCAGGCCGATGATGACCAGGGCGTTGAAGATGATCGCCGAGGTGATCGCGGACTGGGGGCTGTGCAGGCCCATGATGTTGAGGTGGCTCAGGCCCGGGTAGACCCCGGCGAACATCGCGGGGATGATCGCGAAGTACTTGGCCACGTCGTTGGCGATCGAGAAGGTGGTCAGCGCGCCACGGGTGATCAGCAACTGCTTGCCGATCTCCACGATCTCGATCAGCTTGGTCGGGTTGGAGTCCAGGTCGACCATGTTGCCGGCCTCCTTGGCCGCCATGGTCCCGGTGTTCATCGCGACGCCGACGTCGGCCTGGGCGAGCGCGGGGGCGTCGTTGGTGCCGTCGCCGGTCATCGCGACCAGCTTGCCGCCCTCCTGCTCCTTCTTGATCAGGGCCATCTTGTCCTCGGGCGTGGCCTCGGCGAGGAAGTCGTCCACGCCGGCCTCCTCCGCGATCGCCTTGGCGGTCAGCGGGTTGTCGCCCGTGATCATGATGGTCTTGATGCCCATCCGGCGGAGCTCGTCGAAGCGCTCCCGCATGCCCTCCTTGACCACGTCCTTGAGGTGGATGACCCCGAGGACGCGGGCGGGCTTGCCGCCGAGCCTGGTGGCCACGACCAGCGGGGTGCCACCGGCGGCGGAGATCCCGTCGACCAGGGTGGAGACCTCGTCGCCGACCGAACCGCCGTTCTCGGTGACCCAGTTGGTGACCGCGCCGGCCGCGCCCTTGCGGACCTGGTGGAGGCCTTCCGATTCGTCCAGGTCCACGCCGGACATCCGGGTCTGGGCCGTGAACGGGACCCAGGTAGCGTGGGTCAGCTCGCCCTGGGCGCGGGCCCGCAGGCCGTACTCGGTCTTGGCGAGGACGACGATCGAGCGGCCCTCGGGGGTCTCGTCCGCGAGGGAGGAGAGCTGCGCGGCGCTGGCCAGGTCCTCGGTGGAGACGCCCGGGGCGGGCAGGAACTCGGCGGCCTGGCGGTTGCCCAGGGTGATGGTGCCGGTCTTGTCGAGCAGCAGGGTGTTGACGTCGCCGGCGGCCTCGACGGCGCGGCCGGACATCGCCAGCACGTTGCGCTGCACCAGCCGGTCCATGCCGGCGATGCCGATCGCGGAGAGCAGCGCGCCGATGGTGGTCGGGATGAGCGCCACGATGAGGGCGACCAGGACGATCATCGACTGCGGGGCACCCGCGTAGGTGGCCATCGGCTGGAGCGTGACGACCGCGACCAGGAAGACGATGGTCAGCGAGGCCAGCAGGATGTTGAGCGCGATCTCGTTCGGCGTCTTCTGCCGGGCGGCGCCCTCGACCAGGGCGATCATCCGGTCGATGAACGACTTGCCGGGCTCCGAGGCGATCTTCACCACGATCCGGTCCGAGAGGACCTTGGTGCCGCCGGTCACCGCGGAGCGGTCACCGCCGGACTCGCGGATGACCGGCGCGGACTCACCGGTGATCGCCGACTCGTCGACGGACGCGACGCCCTCGACCACGTCGCCGTCACCGGGGATGACCTGCCCGGCCTCGACCACCACGTGGTCGCCGAGGCGCAGCGCCGTACCCGGGACCTCCTCCTCGTCCTGCGAGGCGGGCCAGTTCGTCAGCCGGCGGGCGACGCTCTCGGTCTTGGTCTTGCGCAGGGTGTCGGCCTGGGCCTTGCCGCGGCCCTCGGCGACGGCCTCGGCCAGGTTGGCGAAGACCGTGGTGAGCCAGAGCCAGACGGTGATCGCCCAGGCGAACACGGACGGGTCGGCTATCGCGGAGATCGTGGTGACGACCGAGCCGACCTCGACCACGAACATCACCGGGTTCTTGACCATCACCCGGGGGTCGAGCTTCTTCACCGCGTCCGGCAGGGACGCGACGATCAGCTTCGGGTCGAGCAGGCCGCTCGCCACTCTGTGCGGCGCGGCGGGCTCGACGGCCTGGTCGGCCGGTGCGGGGTTGAGCGTAGGGGTGGACATCAGGAGGACAGACCTTCCGCGATCGGCCCGAGAGCCAGGGCCGGGAAGTACGTGAGGCCGACGACGATCAGGATCACGCCCGACAGCAGGCCCACGAAGAGCGGCTTGTGGGTGGGCAGGGTGCCCGGGGTGGCCGGGACCGGCTGCTGCTGGGCGAGCGAGCCGGCCAGCGCCAGGACGAAGACGATCGGCAGCAGCCGGCCGAAGATCATCGCCAGGCCGAGCGCGGTGTCGTACCAGTCGGTGTTGACGGTGATGCCGCCGAAGGCCGAGCCGTTGTTGTTGGCGGCGGAGGTGAAGGCGTACAGCACCTCGGAGAAGCCGTGGGCGCCCGAGTTGAGCATCCCGGCCCGCTCGCCCGGCAGGGCCATCGCCACACCCGTGCCGACCAGCACGATGGTCGGGGTGGTGAGGATGTACAGCGAGGCGAACTTCATCTCCCGGCCGCCGAGCTTCTTGCCCAGGTACTCGGGGGTGCGGCCGACCATCAGGCCGGCGACGAACACCGCGACGACCGCGAGCACCAGCATGCCGTACAGGCCGGAGCCCACACCGCCGGGCGCGATCTCGCCCAGCATCATGTTGAAGACCGTCAGCCCGCCGCCGAACGGCGTGAACGAGTCGTGGAAGGAGTCCACCGCACCGGTCGAGGTCAGCGTGGTCGAGGCGGCGAACAGCGAGCTGGCGGCGATGCCGAAGCGCTGCTCCTTGCCCTCCATCGCGGCGCCCGCGGCCTGCAGGGCACTGCCCGAGTGGTGCGACTCGGCCAGGGTCAGCAGGGCGGTCGAGGCGATCCAGAACAGGCCCATCACGGCGGCGATCGCGTAGCCCTGGCGGTTGTCCCCGACCATCCGGCCGAAGGTCCGCGGCAGCGCGAACGGGATCAGCAGGATCAGGAAGACCTCGACCAGGTTGGTGAAGCCGGTCGGGTTCTCGAACGGGTGCGCCGAGTTGGCGTTGAAGAAGCCGCCGCCGTTGGTGCCGAGCAGCTTGATGACCTCCTGGGAGGCCACCGGGCCGCCCGGGATCTTCTGCACGCCGTCGGTGAGGGTGGTGATCTCGTGGAAGCCGTGGAAGTTCTGGATCACGCCGTTGGCGGCCAGCACCAGGGCGAAGAGGATCGAGACCGGCAGCAGCAGGCGCAGGTTGATCCGGACCAGGTCCACCCAGAAGTTGCCGACCCGGTCGGTCCTGTTCCGGGTGAAGCCCCGGATCAGCGCGCCGACCACGGCGATGCCGACGGCCGCGGAGACGAAGTTCTGCACCGCCAGGCCGGCCATCTGCGCCAGGTGGCCCATCGCGGACTCGCCGCCGTAGGACTGCCAGTTGGTGTTGGCGACGAACGAGATGGCGGTGTTCCAGGCCTGGTGGCCCTCCATCTGCGGAACGCCCAGGTTCAGCAGCAGGTGGCCCTGGAGGCGGATCAGGCCGTAGAGGAAGAGGACGGAGACGGCCGAGAAGGCCAGCACCGAGCGGAGGTACGCCGACCAGCGCTGGTCGGCGTCACCGTCGACGCCGATCAGCTTGTAGATGCCGCGCTCGACTCTGAGGTGCTTGGAGGTGGTGAGGATCTTGGCGATGTAGTCGCCAAGGGGGCGGTAGCACAGGGCCAGCGCGCCGACGAGGGCGAGGGCCTGCATCCAGCCCGCGAGAGTGGATCCCATGTCAGAACTTCTCCGGGAAGATCAGCGCCACGACGAGATAGCCGACGAGTGCGACGGCCACGATCAGACCAGCGATGTTCTCGACGCTCATGCGGCCACCTCGCTGCGCTCGCTGGGCGCCTGGCGCGACACGCGCCTTTCGATGGTTCGTTCGCTGCGCTCGCTCACAGCTTCTCCACCCCCCGCGCGATCAGGGCGATGACGGCGAACACGGCGACCGTGACACCGACGTAGATGAGATCGGACATGGGCTCCACCAGGGTGGTTCGGGAGATGCCGCGACCTGGCCGGAGGGGCTCGCGCGGCGCCGGTGGACGACCGGCAGATGCAGCAAACCAGCCGTCAGGGGCGCGTTATGAGGGCCCTGACGCCGTCCATACGGGTGAATGCGCGACGTTGACGCGGCCTTGACGGGCGCTTCACCGGACCGAGACCGTCGTGATCGGGCCGAGATCCGGCGGTGGCTTGTCTCCGTACCCGGGAACGGGACGGCCCCGGGCGGCACGCTGCCGCCCGGGGCCGTCCTCCCCGTTCCCGTTCCCGTTTTCCCGTTCCCGCTCTCGTTCCCGGTCTCCCGCTCCTGGTCACATCCGCATGCGCAGTCGGCAGACCACCGCGTCGGTGTGCCGGCGCAGGGCGCGGTCGATCACGGCGCCGCGCCGGTTCTGCAGCGCCCGCTGCCACCAGCGGGCCGGCTCCACCTCCGGGATCAGCACGGTCAACCGGTCGTAGGCGTGCTCCGCGCCCAGCTCGTTGACGAAGTCGGCGATCGGCCGGCCCAGCCGCCGGTGGGCGTCCGGGAGCTCCACCAGCGGCACGCCCGGCCGCCACAGCTCCCAGTCCCGGCGCAGCGCCTCCGCGGCGGCCGGCTCGTGCACCACGGTCACCGCCATGACCTCGTCGCCGAGCGAGAGCGCCGCCGACAGGCCGTCCCTGGTCAGCCGGGTGATCGCGGTCACCGGGACGACGACCAGGCTGCGCTGCCTGGTCACCGGGCCGGGCACCCGGCCCAGCTCCAGCCGCTCCCCGATCCGCGCGTAGCTGCGGTGGACGGCTTCGAACAGCGCCACCAGCAGCGGCAGTGCCACCACGATGCCCCAGGCGCCCTCGGTGAACTTGGTGCCGGTGACGACCAGTGCCGCGACGCCGGTGAGCAGCGCCCCGAAGCCGTTCAGCGCGGCCTTGGCCCGCCAGCCGGCGGGCCGGTGCAGCAGCCAGTGCCGGACCATGCCGACCTGGCAGACGGTGAAGCCGACGAAGACGCCGATGGAGAACAGCGGCACCAGGCTGTTGACGTCCCCGCCGGAGCCGGCCAGCAGCGCCGCCGACACCGCGGCCAGGAACAGCACGCCGTACCGGTACACCTGGCGGTCGGCGCGCAGCGCGAACAGGTGCGGGAGGTGGTTGTCCCGGGCGAGCAGGTCGAGCAGCACCGGCAGGCCGCCGAAGGAGGTGTTGGCGGCCAGTCCGAGCAGCACCACGGTGGCGAACTGGACGACGTAGAAGCCGAAGCCGTGGCCGAGCGAGGCGTCGGCGAGCTGGGCGAGCACGGTGACGCCCTCGACCGGCTGGAGGTGGAAGCGGCCGATCAGCACGGCCAACCCGATCAGCATCACGCCGAGCAGGGCGCCGAGCGCGACCTCGGTGTGCTGCGCGCGCCTGACCCGCGGGGTGCGGAAGGAGGGGACGGCGTTGGCCACCGCCTCCACGCCGGTCAGGGCGGAGCAGCCGGCCGCGAAGGCCTTGAGCAGCAGCAGCGCACCGACGGTGGTGGCGTTCTCGGCGAGGGACGAGGCGTGGCCGGCGGCGGCCACGGTGCTGGCCGGGGTGTCCCGGAACAGGCCGGCCACGATGATCGCCAGGATGGAGAGCACGAAGACGGCCGTCGGCGCCATGAACCAGCGGGCCGACTCGGCGATCCCCCGCAGGTTCACCGCGGTGACCAGCGCCAGCACGCCCAGGCAGAGCCAGACCCGGTCGCCGTACAGGCTCGGGACGGCCGAGGTGAGCGCGGCGACGCCGGCGGTGACGGAGACCGCGACGTTCAGGACGTAGTCGACGACCAGCGAGGCGGCCGCGGTCAGCGCGGTCCGGCGGCCCAGGTGCGCCTTGGCCACCGCGTAGGAGCCGCCGCCGTCCGGGAACGCCGCGATCACCTGCCGGTAGGAGGCGACCAGCACCGCCAGCAGCACCGCGATCGCCGCGGTGACCGGCAGCGTGAAGCCCAGCCCGTACGCCCCGGCGGCGGCCAGCACCAGGACGATCGACTCCGGCCCGTACGCGACCGAGGCCATGGCGTCCAGCGAGAGCGCGGCCAGCCCGCCGAGCGCGCTGAGCCGGTGCCGCTCGTCGCCCGCGCCGGTATCAGGCGGCTCGGATCCGGCCGTCACGGCCGGGGTGGTGGTGGCGCTGGACATCGGACGGACCTCCGCAGTCGGTAGTTGGTCCGATCCTGCGGTCCGCCCGCCCGCCGCCCGGCGGGCCCCTACGCGTTCCTGACGCCGCCGCCTGCGGCCCTGACGCGCCCTTGACGGGCCCGCCGCGCCGCGCGGGCCCCGTCCGGTGGCTGTTGGCGGGGGTGGGACGAGCCGTTGTCCCGGCGGTCGCCGGCTGGGAAGACGATCAGCTCCGTCGAAGGACTCCCACCCCCGGCACCCCACTCTGCTGCCTGGGCCCCGTAATTGCAAGCAATGTGCAATAAGTCCACCCGGACCCCACCCCCACCAACCCGCCCGCCACCCCCGGCCCCGCACAAACGAAACAGCCCCCGATCCGCGTTTCCGCAGATCGGGGGCTGTTTCTCTATCCTGTGGCTGGTGCAGGGTTCGAACCTGCGTAGCTTGCGCGACAGATTTACAGGCCGCTGACCAGGGGGGATCTGACCAGGCAACTCACGCTCCCGAGCCCCGCCTGGTCCGCCCCTGGTCCGGATCATGATCCCGGAACCCCCGACCAACCCACCCCCGCGAGCACCCCAAGGGCCGGGCTCGGGCAGCGTCTCCGCTGCCCGAGCCCGGCCCTTCTGTGTTTCCGATCACGCTCCGCCGGTCGCATTGGCGACGCCGAGGTCGAGCCGGGCCTGTGAGTGGTAGACGTTGAGCAACTCGATCAGGACGGCACCGTCGGGCACGCCGGCGTACTCACGGGCCGCGATCTCGGTCTCCCACAGCGCGGCGTTCACCGCCTTCGCCGCCTCCACCGCGGCCGGACTCGCCAGCAGCACGAGCGTCTCGAAGAGCGCCGACCGCTGGATCTCCGCCTGCTCCATCGTCGCCAGGAACTCCACCCGCGCCATCGACCCCGCCTCGGCGTCGACGGCTCGCTTGGCCACCGCCGCGATCTCCTTCACGCAGGTCGCGTACTGCACGTAGGTGTCGAGCTTCCGCTCGTCCCACCGCGAGGCCATCAGCCGCCGATGCTTGACCCGCTCCGCCCACCCGGTGGCCACGAACGAGGTGAGCGCCCCCAGCAGGACGCCCACCAGCGTGACGATCTGAGTAATCACCGCCCAGAACCTACCGACACCACGCAGCTAGCGACAGGGCGAAACCTCGCAACGAGAGAGCCCATCTCGGCGCCGTCCGCGGAGCCACGGCCACGCCCTCGTGAGGCTTTGGGTAGTACACGCGGCAGGCCTGGGCGTAGGCACTCCCATGAACAGCCTCCATTTTGGAAGTTGTTTTTGTTGGGGCGAGGGCACCAAACTAGAAGCGACGAGAACCTCGTCCGACCGAGAGACAAAGTGAGAGCCTCCGCGCACACGCGGGCCCGGCCCTGGCTGCAACCAGAACCGGGCCCTCAGCGCGGGGTTAAGTAGGCCCGGCCGAGCACCTACCGGCCGGGCCTACTTGCTGCCCGCCCGCTGTCGTCCGTCCCCTGGCCTCACACCTAATGGATGAGCCTCCCCACACACTCGGCAATCGTGACCATGAGCCCGAGCCCGCTGATCCCGACCATCCACCAATCGGGGCTGTTCAGTCGCTTGCTCGACCTCCGTGACCTACGTGCCATGCCAGGACCCCTCCTGCTCGACCCCGTCGGGTGCCACCCCAACGGGGTGCAATACGGGCCCGGTTGAGCCCGAAACGAGGGGAGCACCGGGGACCTGACGGGCAAAAGCCTATCGCCCGACGGCCGAGTTACGGGCTGGGAGGCAAGGCCGCCATGTTGCAGATCGAGCTGGTAACTTCTCACGCAACATGAGACCTGATTAACGGTCCATTTTCGCGGTGGTGTGATTCGACCGCCGCCCCTGAGATCGCCCGCCAGAGCCCCCTTGTAGCGCCTCGGCGTGTCGCGGCCAACAGTCACGTGATGTTCGTCACATCAAGGCCTGCTGGCTGCCTTCCAGGGCAAGGAGTCGGCGATGAGCTGCATTGAGTCCACGATCGCTACAGCGCCAGCAGCAGCCAACTTGGCCTCCTTGCCTGGCTTGTTGGCGTAGCCGATCGTCGGAACGCCAGCGGCCTCCCCTGCCTCGACGTCGCGGGCCGCGTCGCCGATGAAGACGCTGTGCTCCGGTCCGATGCCTGCGGCTTCCATCGCTTCGAGCAGGAGGCGCGGGTTCGGCTTCATGGAGGAGGGGTCACCCGGGGTACGCCCAAAGACGCCCGCCACGTAGTCGCTGAGACCGTGCTCAGCGAGGTAGACCTCAATGGCCACGCCCGCGTTGTTGCTGACCACCGAGACCAGTCGGCCGGAGAGGGCGGCAGCGCGCAGAACCGATTCGCCGCCTGGGGTCGGGCGGGCGACCCGAATAGCTTCGGTTTCCAGCGCCGCGAGCGCGGCGTCCGTGGTCTCCGTGAGATCGGGGCAGGCGTCCGCGACCAGGCGGAGCAGGGCAAGCGGGTCGATCTCCTCCTCCGCTCCGGCCGGGGGGCGGGGCGCCCCCCGCGACCCGCCACCGCACCGGCGGCGGGCGCCCCCCCCCGCGGGGGGGGCGGGCGACCCCCGCCGCCACGCCCCCGCGG
>NZ_JBEXJK010000150.1:0-18505 GCF_040609095.1 Kitasatospora sp. NPDC004799 | reverse complement strand
TCGGTCGCCAATGCTCCGCAGTGGCTCCCTCCTCCGCCTTGCGATGCACGCACCCCAACGCCGCCCCGCCCGCCCTCCGGGCGAACGACGGGAGTGTGAAGACAGGCCCTAGACTGAACGCTCATGAGCAACGACCGCGACGCCCTGCTGGCACAGATCAAGGACAAGGCCGTCGTGCACGGCAAGGTCACCCTCTCCTCCGGCAAGGAGGCCGACTACTACGTCGACCTGCGCCGGATCACGCTGGACGGCGTGGCCGCCCCGCTGGTCGGCCGGGTGATGCTGGACGCGACCTCGCACCTGGAGTACGACGCCGTCGGCGGTCTGACCCTGGGCGCCGACCCGGTGGCCGCCTCGATGCTGCACGCCGCCGCCGCGCGCGGGCAGCAGCTGGACGCCTTCGTGGTCCGCAAGACCGGCAAGGCGCACGGCCTCCAGCGCCGGATCGAGGGCCCGGACGTCAAGGGCCGCCGGGTGCTGGCCGTCGAGGACACCTCCACCACCGGCGGCTCGGTGCTGACCGCCGTGGAGGCCCTGCGCGAGGCGGGCGCCGAGGTGGTCGGCGTCGCGGTGATCGTGGAGCGCGGCGGCGCGGCCGCCGTCGAGGCCCAGGGCCTGGAGTACGTGACCGCGTACACCCTGGACGACCTGGGTCTCTGAGCCCCCACCGCCACCACGTCCGCCGCGACGCCCGGTACGACGACCGGCGCGACGACGGGCGCCACGAACGACCGAGGGCCGGTGCTGTTTCACGTGAAACAGCACCGGCCCTCGCCGTGTCCGGAGCGCCGGGCGCTCAGCCCCGCCGGTGCCGGCCGCCGCCGGCCTGGACCTGGCTGTCCTCGACGGCCTCGACGCCGCCGGCCCGCTTCTTCTTCCGCTCGCGCACGACCTCGATCAGGATCGGCGAGATCGACAGCAGGACGATCAGCAGCACCGCCGGGATCAGGTACTTGTCGATCACCGGGGCGAGCGCGTCACCGAAGAAGTAGCCGATCAGCAGCATGGACTCGGTCCACAGCACGCCGCCGACCACGTTCCAGACGAAGAAGGTCCGGGCGGGCATCTCCAGCGTGCCGGCCACCGGGTTCAGGAAGGTGCGGACGATCGGCATGAAGCGGGCCAGCACCACGGCCTTGCCGGAGCCGAACTTGTTGAAGTACTCCTCCGCCTTCACCACGTACTCGCGGCGGAAGATCTTCGAATCCGGCTTGTCGAACATCTTCGGCCCGACCTTGGCGCCGATCAGGTGCCCGAGCTGGGCGCCGGCGATCGCCGCGATCGGGCAGCCGATCAGCAGGACGGCGATCGGCAGCTTGGCGCCGTCGCCGAGCACCGAGGAGGCGGCGTTCGAGGCGGCGACGCCCGCGAGGATCAGCAGCGAGTCGCCCGGGAAGAAGAAGCCGACCAGCAGGCCGGTCTCCGCGAAGATGATCGCGATCAGCCCGATGGCGCCGAGGGACGAGATCAGGGATTTGGCGTCGAGCAGGTTGACGGCCAGCTGGTTGTAGTCCACGGGCGCAGGATAGCGGGCGAACCTTGCCGACGACGGGGGCCTCCCGGGCCGACGGTGCCCGGCCGGGACCGCTCCCGGCCCCCGCCGGGGCCGCCCGGGGCCCGCCGTGCGCCCGGGCCGTGCGCCGTTCCGCATGGCGGGCTCCTGCTGACCTGCGGGCACGAGTCTGGGAAGATGGCACAGGCGTCCGGTCCGCAACGGCACACCACCCTCATGGCCGTACCGCGGAGGTCGCCTCGAACGTGCCGGAGAGCCACACCGCAACGCCGCGCGTCGGCGGGCCGGCACGGAGTCGTCACGAAGGCGTACACAGCGTCGGACAGCACCGTCCGTACGCCGCAACCCGACAGGAGCGGATCGCATGCCCATCGCAACTCCCGAGGTCTACAACGAGATGCTGGACCGGGCCAAGGCGGGCAAGTTCGCCTACCCGGCCATCAACGTCACGTCGTCGCAGACCCTGCACGCCGCGCTGCGTGGTTTCGCCGAGGCCGAGAGCGACGGCATCATCCAGATCTCGACCGGTGGCGCGGAGTTCCTGGGCGGCCAGCACAACAAGGACATGGTGACCGGCGCCGTCGCGCTCGCCGAGTTCGCCCACATCGTCGCCGCCAAGTACGACATCACCGTCGCGCTGCACACCGACCACTGCCCGAAGGACAAGCTGGACGGCTACGTCCGCCCGCTGCTGGCGGTCTCCGCCGAGCGCGTGGCCAAGGGCGAGAACCCGCTGTTCCAGTCGCACATGTGGGACGGCTCGGCCGAGACCCTCTCCGACAACCTGGCCATCGCCCAGGAGCTGCTGGCCCAGGCCGCCGCCGCCAAGATCATCCTCGAGGTCGAGATCACCCCGACCGGTGGCGAGGAGGACGGCGTCACCCACGAGATCAACGACGAGCTGTACACCACCGTCAACGACGCGGTGCGCACCGCCGAGGCGCTGGGCCTGGGCGAGAAGGGCCGCTACCTGCTGGCCGCCTCCTTCGGCAACGTGCACGGCGTGTACAAGCCGGGCAACGTCGTGCTGAAGCCGGAGCTGCTGCGCGAGCTCCAGGACGCGATCGGCAAGCAGTACGGCAAGACCGACCCGTTCGACTTCGTCTTCCACGGCGGCTCGGGCTCGACCGCCGAGGAGATCGCCACCGCGCTGGAGAACGGCGTCGTGAAGATGAACCTGGACACCGACACCCAGTACGCCTTCACCCGCCCGGTGGCCGGCCACATGTTCGCCAACTACGACGGCGTGCTGAAGGTCGACGGCGAGGTCGGCAAGAAGAACACCTACGACCCGCGCACCTGGGGCAAGCTGGCCGAGGCCGGCATGGCCGCCCGCGTGGTCGAGGCCGCCGAGCAGCTGCGTTCGGCGGGCAAGCGCCTGAAGTGAGGCCCGCGCTCCGGGCCCGAGACCGGGCGTGAAGCACAGGCGTGAAGCGCGGACGTGAAGCGCGGACGCGAAAAACGGGTGCCCCCGGCGGAGACCGCCGGGGGCACCCGCACGTCGGGGGGTGTCTACTGCTTGAGCTCCGCGTACGCCTCCGCGCTGCTGTCCTTCAGGAACTGCCAGCAGCGGGCCTCCTCCTCGGTCTCCTTGATCGCGCCGGCCGCCCGGGCGAGCGCCGCCAGGCAGCGCAGGAAGCCGCGGTTGCCGCGGTGCTCCCACGGCACCGGCCCGTGGCCCTTCCAGCCGTTGCGCCGCAGCGCGTCCAGGCCACGGTGGTAGCCGGTACGGGCGTAGGCGTACGACTCGACGTACCGGCCGGCCGCGTAGGCGTCGTCGGCCAGCATCGCCCAGGCCAGGCAGAAGGCCGGGAACTCGGCCGCGACCTGGGTCGGGGAGGCCGACTCCTCCGCCAGCATCCGGTAGGGCCGCTCCTCCTCCGGGAGGAGGGTCGGTTCGGGACCGTCGAGAAGGTTCCTGTGAATCGCCATGCCCTGAAGTCTGCCATCCGAGACGCAGGGGTCAACCGGCGTCCCGGCCGGTCCACCGCTCCCGACACGTCGCGGCCGCACACCAGGTCTGTGGACATTCACCCGTTCGCCGTGCCACTGTGAAGATCATGTCCGCAGCCCGATCCGTCGGCAGGCGCACCGCACCGCCCCGGAAGGGCGGTCGCCGACGCCGCCGACCGCGGCGCAGACCCGGTCTTGGCATGCTCACGGCACTGGTGCTCTCCGTCCTGGTGCTGGGTGCCACCGCGCTCATGCTGACCCGCCCCGCCGGGACCCCGGCCGCCGCCCCGACCACCCAGGCGAGGGTCGCCCCGCCGGCCGAGCAGACCGGCCCGGCCGGCCCGGCGCCGGAGCAGACCCCTCCCCCGGCGCCCGCCCCGGCGCCGGCCGACACCCCGCCGCCCGCGCAGACCCCGCCGCCGCCCGCACCCACCGGGCCGGACCCCGGCCCCACCCGGGGCGCGGGCACCTTCACCGTCGCCCCCGCCACGGCCAAGGCGGTCGGGCAGGGCACCGTGCGCCGTTACCGGGTCGAGGTCGAGGACGGCATCGGCATCGACTCCCCGACCGCCGCGGCGCAGATCCACGGCATCCTCGGCGACAAGCGCGGCTGGACCGGCGACCACCGGAACGGCTTCCAGCTGGTCGCCACCGGCCCGTACGACTTCACCGTGAAGATCGCCTCACCGGCCACCGTGGACCGGATCTGCGGCGCCTCCGGCCTGGACACCCACGGCGAGGTCAACTGCAACGTCGGCAACCAGGTGCTCGTCAACTCCAAGCGCTGGAACACCGGTTCACCGCAGTTCAGCGGCCCCCTGGACGAGTACCGGGCGCTGATCGTCAACCACGAGGTGGGCCACCGGATCGGCCACGGGCACGAGGGCTGCCCGGGCGAGGGCAAGCCCGCGCCCGCGATGATGCAGCAGATCTACGGCCTCAAGGGCTGCACGCCCAACGCCTGGCCGTACTCGGCGCAGGGCGTGTACCTCAGCGGGCCGTCCGTGCCCTGAGGCCGGGTGTCCCGGCCGTCCGTGCCCTGAGGCCAGGCGTCCCGGCCGCAACGAAGTCGAGACCCGATCGCCGACCGGCCGGGACGGCGGTGCCCTAGTCTGCGACCATGACGACCGCCCAACACCGAAGCCGCACCGCCCTGTTCGCCGCCGTCGCGGCTCTGCTCGGCGCGGCCGCCTGCACCTCCTCGGTCGGGAGCGCCCCCGGAGCGGGCGCGCTCTCGTACGACGGCATCCGCTCGACCGCCGAGAAGCTCCGGCAGAACCGGGCCGCCCAGGGCGCCCAGGACATCTGCCCGTTCGGCCTGGACCTCGGCAAGGCGCTCACCGCGGCCGGGATACCCGGCACGGCCACCCCCGACGGCGGGGACGGCCGAGCCGTGGACGGCGACATCGGTTCCGGCGCGCCGCCGCAGCCCTGGCCGTCCATCGTCAGCCACCCGCCGGAGCTGCCGTCGGTCCCGGCCCGCCCCCCGCACGCCTCCGTCAGCTGCGCCTGGCAGGTGGACGGCGGGACCAGGCTGAAGGCCGAGCTGACGGCCACCACCCAGCCGGGGGTGGTCGTCAATCTGATCCTGCCGAGCATCCAGCGCGCCGCGAACGCCGAGGTGGACCAGCTCCAGCAGATCTCCACCGACCAGCCGCGGCCCGGGCAGACCAAGCTGCTCCCCGGCACGGGCGGGGCGGCGCTCGCCCGGGTGGCGCTCAAGGGCGAGGGCGACCTCGCCCTGCTGCTCTACCAGGACCGCGACAGCGCCGAGCTGGACCCGGCCCTGACCGGCGAACCGCTGCGCAAGACCACCGAGGCGCTGGCCGCCCAGCTGCGCTGAGGCCCCGTCGAGGCCGGTGTTACCGCAGCACCGGCAGGTACGCCCGCAGGTCGCTCCGCTCGCCCGAGGCGGACACCTCGGCCGCCTCCACCGCCGCCGCCCAGTCCACCCGGCCGGTGGCCAGCCGGATCCAGGTCAGCGGGTCGGTCTCCACCACGTTGGGCGGGGTGCCCCGGGTGTGCTTCGGCCCCGGCACGGCCTGGACGACCGCGTACGGCGGCACCCGCAGCTCGACCGCGCCGCCGGGCACCTGCCCGGCGAGGGCGTCGGCCAGCATCCGGGAGACGGCGGCGACGGCCTGGCGGTCGTGCGGGAAGTCCTCCAGGCCCAGGGCGTCGGCCAGGTCGTCGGCGTGCACCACGGCCTCGACCAGCCGGCTCACCAGGTAGTCGGTCAGCAGCATCGGGTGGCCGGTCAGGAAGGTGACCCGCCGGTCCGGCTCCGCCTCCAGCTTGTCGAGCACCACCCGCACGGCGTCGAGCGCCCGGTCGAACGCGGCGGCCACCTCCGCGGCCGGGCCGGCGAACCCGGCCGCCGCCTTCTCCGTGGTCACGGTGTCGACGAACTCGGCCATCGTCCCGGCCAGCGCCGCGTAGTCGGCCAGCGGAAGCGCCGGCCCGTCCGCCTCCGGCGCGTCCAGCACCGGCAGCAGCTGGCTCAGCGCCAGGCTCACGTGGACCACCAGCTCTCGCACCCGCCAGGAGCCGAGCCGGGTCGGCCGCTCCAGGTCGGAATCGGTCAGGCGGTGCACGACCTCGCGCAACGCCTCGCTCTGCGCCACCAGCGCGGCGCTCACCTTCTGCGGCTGATACGTACGGGACTTGGCAGGCATGGGCGTCAACATACGCCGAGGGGCGGACAGTTCACCAGAGAACCGACCGCCCCTCGGGAATCGCCGATCAGCCCAGCAGGGCCTCGATGACACCGGTGTGGGCGTCCTTCAGCTCCGCCAGCGAAACGCTGAACTGGCCCTGGACGTCCAGGCTGTCGCCGTCCACGACACCGATCCGGGTGGCCGGCAGGCCGCGCGCGGTGCACATGTCGTTGAACCGCAGCTCCTCGCTGCGCGGCACCGCCACGACGGCGCGGCCGGCCGACTCCGAGAACAGCAGGACGAAGGGGTCCTGGCCCTCGGGCACGACGATCCGCGCACCGTGGCCGCCCTTGAGGCAGCTCTCCACCAGCGCCTGGCCGAGACCGCCGTCGGACAGGTCGTGCGCGGCGTCGATCATGCCGTCGCGCGAGGCGGCGATCAGGATCTCGCCGAGCAGCCGCTCGCGCTCCAGGTCCACCTTGGGCGGCAGGCCGCCGAGGTGGTCGTGGACGGCCTGCGACCAGGCCGAGCCGCCGAGCTCGTCCTCGGTGTCGCCGAGCAGGTAGAGCAGCTGCCCCTCCTCGGCGAAGGCCAGCGGGGTGCGCCGGGTGACGTCGTCGATGACGCCGAGCACCGCGACCACCGGGGTCGGGTGGATGGCGACGTCGCCGGTCTGGTTGTACAGCGAGACGTTGCCGCCGGTGACCGGGGTGCCGAGCACCAGGCAGGCGTCGGCCAGGCCGCGGGTGGCCTCGGCGAACTGCCACATCACGTCCGGGTCCTCGGGGGAGCCGAAGTTGAGGCAGTCGGAGACCGCGAGCGGCTTGGCACCGCCGGCCGCGACGTTGCGGTACGCCTCGGCCAGGGCCAGCTGGGCGCCGGTGTACGGGTCCAGCTTGGCGAAGCGGCCGTTGCCGTCGGTGGCGACCGAGACGCCGAGGTTGGTCTCGTCGTCGATCCGGATCATGCCGGAGTCCTCGCCGTGCGAGAGCACGGTGTTGCCGAGCACGTAGCGGTCGTACTGGTCGGTGATCCAGGACTTGGAGGCCTGGTTCGGGTGGCTCGCGACCTTCAGCAGGTCGGCCTTGAGGCCCTCGCCGGTGGTCGGGCGGGCCAGCCGCTCGGCGGTCGGGGCGTCGGCCTGCAGCGCGTCCTGCCAGCTCGGGCGGGCGTACGGGCGCTGGTAGGTCGGGCCCTCGTGGGCGACGGTGCGCGGCGGGACGTCCACCACGAGCTCGCCGTGCCAGAAGATCTCCAGGCGCTCGCCGTCGGTCACCTCACCGATGACGTTGGCGATGACGTCCCACTTCTCGCAGATCTCCAGGAAGCGGTCGACCTTGTCGGGCTCCACGATCGCGCACATGCGCTCCTGCGACTCGCTCATGAGGATCTCCTCCGGCGAGAGCGTGTGGTCGCGCAGGTGCACGGTGTCGAGCTCGATCCGCATGCCGCCGGAGCCGGCCGAGGCCAGCTCGCTGGTGGCGCAGGACAGGCCGGCGCCGCCGAGGTCCTGGATGCCCTTGACGAGCTTCTCCCGGAAGATCTCCAGGGTGCACTCGATCAGGAGCTTCTCCTGGAACGGGTCGCCGACCTGGACGGCCGGGCGCTTGGCCGGCTTGGTGTCGTCGAAGGTCTCGGAGGCGAGCACCGAGACGCCGCCGATGCCGTCGCCACCGGTGCGGGCGCCGTACAGGATGACCTTGTTGCCGGCGCCGGAGGCCTGCGCGAGGTGGATGTCCTCGTGCTTCATGACGCCCACGCAGAGCGCGTTGACCAGCGGGTTGCCCTGGTAGCAGGAGTCGAAGACGACCTCGCCGCCGATGTTCGGCAGGCCCAGGCAGTTGCCGTAGCCGCCGATGCCCGCGACGATCCCGGGCAGCACGCGCCGGGTGTCCGGGTGGTCGGCCGCACCGAAGCGCAGCGGGTCCATCACGGCGACCGGGCGGGCGCCCATCGCCAGGATGTCGCGCACGATGCCGCCGATGCCGGTGGCCGCGCCCTGGTAGGGCTCGATGTACGAGGGGTGGTTGTGCGACTCGACCTTGAAGGTGACCGCGTACCCCTGGCCGACGTCGACGACGCCGGCGTTCTCGCCGATGCCGACGAGCATCGCGTCCGAATCCGGCTTCTTGTCGCCGAACTGCTTCAGGTGGACCTTGCTGCTCTTGTACGAACAGTGCTCCGACCACATGACCGAGTACATGGCGAGCTCGGCGCCGGTCGGGCGGCGGCCGAGGATCTCCCGGATGCGCGCGTACTCGTCCTCCTTGAGGCCGAGTTCGGCCCAGGGCTGGGCGGCGTCCGGGGTCTGCTCGGCGTTCTTGACGGTGTCGAGGCTCATCAGGCGTTCACCAGCTGCTTCAGGACGGAAGTGAAGAAGCCCAGGCCCTCGGTGGTCGGACCGGTGAGCGACTCCACGGCGTGCTCCGGGTGCGGCATCAGGCCGACGACATTGCCGGCGGCGTTGGTGATGCCGGCGATGTCGCGGTACGAACCGTTGGGGTTGACGTCCAGGTAACGGGCGACCACCCGGCCCTCCGCCTCCAGTTCGTCCAGCACCCGCTCCTCGGCGACGAAGCGGCCCTCGCCGTTCTTCAGCGGGACGACGATTTCCTGGCCCGCCGAGTAATCCCGGGTCCAGGCGGTGCCGGCGTTCTCGATGCGCAGCTTCTGGTCGCGGCAGATGAAGTGCAGCGAGTCGTTCCGGGTGAGCGCACCCGGCAGCAGGTGCGATTCGCAGAGCACCTGGAAGCCGTTGCAGATACCGAGCACCGGCATTCCGAGCTTCGCCTGCTCGATGACGGTCTCCATCACCGGCGAGAACCGGGAGATCGCACCGCAGCGCAGATAGTCGCCGTAACTGAATCCGCCCGGCAGGACGACGGCGTCGACCTGGTGGAGATCCTTGTCACGGTGCCAGAGGGCGACCGGCTCGGCGCCGGCGAGGCGGACCGCCCGCTGGGCGTCGCGGTCGTCGAGCGAGCCGGGGAAAGTGACGACGCCGACGCGGGTGGTCACTTGCCCTCCTCCTCGACCCGGACGGTGAAGTCCTCGATCACGGTGTTGGCGAGAAAGGTCTCGGCGGCTTCGCGGATACGGGCGAGCGCCGCGTCGTCGACCGGGCCCTCCACATCCAGCTCGAAACGCTTGCCCTGGCGGACGTCGGCGATCCCGGTGAATCCGAGACGGGGCAGTGCACGCTGCACCGCCTGTCCCTGGGGGTCGAGGATCTCCGGCTTGAGCATGACGTCGACTACGACGCGTGCCACTGGCACTCCCGGTGGTGTCTTCGGTGAGGCGGGGGAACTCCAGACTACCGGTGGTTTCGGGCAGGATTGCTGGCCGGGGATAGCGACGCGCGTAGACCCGAGACCCTTACGCCGCAAGGGATCCGGGCGCCCCACCGCCGGGCCGGGCCGCCCGGTTTCCCCGGATTCGGCCCCCGGAACGGCACCGCCCGGAGAACACCCGAATACGGCACTTGGGGACAGATCCGCCCGTCCCGCACACCGGTATCCCGGAGTCCCGCGAAGAGTCGTGAATATCCGGAAAAGAATGCCGGACTCTTCGATTTCGGCCCCCTTCGGGTGCAGAATAGGGCCACCTGTCGCGGCAAGTGCTGCGTATCAGGCGAGCCGTCCGGCCCGCCCGTACGCGCTTGCGCGAGTTGGTGCACATCAGGCTCCGGTACCCCCTCGGACCGGCGGCCGAATTGCCCGAGAGGATTGACACCCATGGCACAGCGTGTAGTTGTCACGCTCTCCGACGACCTGGACGGCGGCGCCGCCGCGGAAACCGTCCACTTCGGCGTCGACGGGAAGTCGTACGAGATCGACCTGTCCGTGGACAACGCGGAAAAGCTGCGGGAGGCCCTCGCTCCGTTCGTCGCCGCCGGCCGCCGCCAGAGCCGCACCGGAAAGTCCTTCCGTCGCACCGCCCTGACCCCGGACCCGGCCGCCGTCCGCGCCTGGGCCCTGTCCCGCGGGATGGAACTGCCGGCCCGCGGCCGCATCCCCAAGCACGTGTACGAGGCGTTCGCCGAGGCGAACTGAGCCCCGCGGGAGCCCGCTCCCGGTCGCCCCGCCCGCCCGGACCGAAAGGGTGGGGCGACCACCCCGAAAGATGCTGTAGAGTATTCCTCGTCGCCGCAACGGAGAGATCCGAAGAGGCGGCGGGTGCCCCACCAGGCACCGCGCGGACGTGGCTCAGTTGGTAGAGCATCACCTTGCCAAGGTGAGGGTCGCGAGTTCGAATCTCGTCGTCCGCTCGCAGTGCGCGAGCACAGCACAACTCAATAGTTTGACCTGCGGACGTGGCTCAGTTGGTAGAGCATCACCTTGCCAAGGTGAGGGTCGCGAGTTCGAATCTCGTCGTCCGCTCCGATCCGAAGGGCCCCCTCGAACGAGGGGGCCCTTCGGCATTCCCCTCCACTGCCCCGGACTCCGTCGATATCGGCCATGACATTTGTCATCGCCGACCCGTGCGTCCCCACCGCGATGTCATGACAGCGCGCACTGCCCGCGCGGGCCGGCCGGCGGAAGGCTTGAGGCATGGAAACGAGCCGGCCCTCCCGCCCCAGCGACGACGTGATCGAGGTCACCGACCTGCACCGCCACCACGGCGGCGGCACCTCCGGGTACCACGCCGTGCGCGGCGTCGACCTGACCGTGCGCCGCGGCGAGCTGTTCGCCCTGCTCGGCACCAACGGGGCCGGCAAGACCTCCACCATGGAGGTCATCGAGGGCCTGGCCGCACCGACCGGCGGCACCGTCCGGGTGCTCGGCCGGGACCCGTTCACGGAGCGCGCCGCCGTCCGCCCGCGGATCGGCATCATGCTCCAGGAGGGCGGCTTCCCCGGCGAGCTCACCGCCGCCGAGACCGGCCGCGCCTGGGCCGGGATGACCAGCGGCGCCCGCCCGGTGGCCGAGGCGCTGGAGCTGGTCGGCCTCGGCCACCGCGAGAAGGTCCGGGTCAAGCAGCTGTCCGGCGGCGAGAAGCGCCGGCTCGACCTCGCGATGGCCCTGCTCGGCCGCCCCGAGGTGCTCTTCCTGGACGAGCCCAGCACCGGCCTCGACCCGGAGGCGCGCGCCTCCGTCTGGCGGCTGGTCCGCGAGCTGCGCGCCCAGGGCACCACGGTGCTGCTCACCACGCACTACCTGGAGGAGGCCGAGGAACTGGCCGACCGGCTGGCCATCATGCACGGCGGCCAGGTCGTCACCTCCGGCACCGTCGCCGAGGTGATCGCCGGCCGGCCCTCCCGGATCTCCTTCGAGCTGCCCGCGTTCACCGGAACCGCGCTGCCCGTCCTGACCGGGGCCGAGCTCACCGTCGACGGCGGCAAGGTCACCGTGCAGACCGTCGAGCTCCAGGACACCCTCACCGACCTGCTCGGCTGGGCCCGGCACCACGGCATCGCGCTCGGCGCCCTGGACGCCCGCAGCGCCTCGCTGGAGGAGGCCTTCCTCGCGATCGCCTCCGAGGCCGCCCACCAGAACCCCCCGCAGGCGCCCGCCGCCGCCCGTCCCGCCCGCCGCCGCCTGATCGGATCCGCCCGATGACCACCGCCGCCACGGCCACCGCCACGGCCACCGCCACCGCCACCGGCCCGCAGAGCACCACCGTCCGCCGGCTGCTCGCCCTCGGCCGGGCCGAGGCCACCCTGCTGCTGCGCAACCGCACGGCCCTGTTCACCGCCCTGCTGCTGCCGCTGGTGCTGATCGTCACCCTCCAGGGCACGCTGTCGAAGCAGGCCGAGTCCAACCCCGGCCTGGACGTCGACTCGCTGTTGGTCTACGGCTCGGTCGGGATGATCCTGGCCTTCGTCGTGTACTACAACCTGACCGCCGCGTACGTCGGGCGGCGCGGTGAGCTGGTCCTCAAGCGGCTGCGCACCGGCGAGGCCCGGGACATCGAGATCCTGCTCGGCACCGCCGTCCCCTCGCTCACGCTCGGCCTGCTGATGTCCGCCCTGATCGGGATCGGCGGCAGCCTCGGCCTGCACCTGGCGGTGCCGGTCAACCCGCTGCTGATGCTGGTCGGCCTGGTGCTGGCGCTGGGCACCATGATCGCCCTGGCCGCGCTGTCCAGCGCCTTCACCAGGACCGTGGAGAGCGCCGGCATCACCACCCTGCCGGTCATGCTGGTGATGCAGCTCGGCTCCGGCCTGTTCATCCCGCTGGAGGTCATGCCGGCCCAGGTGGCCGACGTCTGCCGCCTGCTGCCGACCACCCCCGCCTTCCAGCTGATCCGCGTCGGCTGGTTCGGCACCGACGGCTCGGCCCCCGCGACGGACTTCCTCGGCAGCTGGGGCGCGGCCGGCTCGCACCTGGTCACCGGGACGATCTGGCTGGGCCTCGCGGTCTGGGGCGCGGTGCGCTACTTCCGCTGGGAGCCGCGCCGCTGACCCGAAGGGCACCACCCCGCCGAAGGCGCTCATCCCATGGATGAGCGCCTTCGGTGCCTCTGATAGGAAGACACCGACAAGATCGTGATCGAACGGGGGCGGAAGAATTGGGAATGCGGTCACCGCTGCGCAGCTGGACGGACCTGAGCAAACCCCGGCGCACCGAGCTGTACCTGCGCTGGTCGCTCTACCTGATGGCGCTCTTCCTGCTGCCCAGCGTCCTGATCTCCGCCGGGACCGCCGTCACCGAGGCCGGGAACCTCCCGGCGATCCGGGTCTCCGTGCTGATCGGCCTCGCCACCACCCTGGTGCTGCTGCGGGCCTACCGCACCACGCTCGACCACTACCTCGGCCGCAGCCACGACCAGCGGCTCTGGATCGTCCTCACGGTCGGGCTCGCGGTGGCCGGGTCGTGGGTCGTCCTGCTGTTCGGCCCCGCCGACGGGGCCGATACCCCGGGCCGGCTGCCCTTCACCCTGTTCGTCGTCAGCAGCCTGGTGCTGTTCTCCTTCGGCCCGGTGTGCGTCGGGCTGTCCCCGCGCTCCGCCGCCCTCACCGGCCTGGGCATGCTGGCGGGCGTCCTGCCGCCCGCCGTGCTGGCCGGGCTCGACGTCGCGAGCGTCACCGGCTACCTGACCGGGCTGACCATCGGCATGGCCTTCATCGGCTCCAGCTGCCGCAGCTTCGCCTGGCTGACCTCGATCGTCTGGGAGCTGGACGCCGCCCGCGAGGCGCAGTCCCGACTGGCCGTCGCCGAGGAGCGGCTGCGCTTCTCCCGCGACCTGCACGACGTGATGGGCCGCAACCTCACCACCATCGCGCTGAAGAGCGAACTCGCCGTCCAGCTCGCCCGCCGGGGGCGTACCGAGGCCGCCGACCAGATGGCCGAGGTGCAGAAGATCGCCCAGGAGTCGCAGCGCGAGGTCCGGGACGTCATCCGCGGCTACCGCACCGCCGACCTGCACGCCGAGGCGATCGGCGCCCGGGCGGTGCTGCGTTCGGCCGACGTCGCCTGCGAGATCGACCTCGGCGAGCACGCCGACGAACTGCCGGCCCCGGTCCAGTCGGTGTTCGGCTGGGTGATCCGCGAGGCCACCACCAACGTGCTGCGGCACAGCGAGGCCGGACGCTGCCTGATCCGGCTGCGGACCGAGGACGGACGGGCCGTGCTGGAGCTGGAGAATGACGGGGTGCCCGACGTCCCGTTCCCCTCCCAGGGCAGCGGCACCGGGCTGCGCGGACTGCGCGAGCGGCTCGCCGCCCACGACGGCGAGCTGACCGTGCCGCCCGCCGGGGCGGGCGTCTTCCGGATGCTCGCCACCGTCCCGCTGCCCGGCTGAGCGCCCCGAGTGCCCGAGGAAGGCCCTGCCCGATGACCGAGAACCCCGCACCCGTCCGCGTCCTGCTCGCCGACGACGAGCACCTGATCCGGGGCGCGCTGGCCGCGCTGCTCTCGCTGGAGGACGACATCGAGGTGGTCGCCCAGGCCGGCTCCGGCCCGGAGGCGCTGGCGATGGCGCAGACGCACCGCCCGGACGTCGCGGTGCTGGACCTCCAGATGCCGGGCAAGGACGGCATCGAGGTGGCCGCCCAGCTGCGCCTGCAGCTGCCGGACTGCCGCTGCATGATCGTCACCGGCCACGGCCGCCCGGGCTACCTGAAGCGGGCGCTGGAGGTCGGGGTGCGCGGCTTCCTGCCGAAGACCGTCTCGGCGGCGGACCTGGCCGGCATCATCCGCACCGTGCGCTCCGGCGGGCGGTACGTGGACCCGGAGCTGGCGGCGGACGCGATCAGCGCCGGCGAGACCCCGCTGACCCCGCGCGAGACGGACGTCCTGGAGCTGGCCGCCGACGGCACCCCGGTCGCCGAGATCGCCGAGCGGGCCTCGCTCTCCCAGGGCACCGTGCGCAACTACCTGTCCTCGGCGGCCACCAAGCTGGGCGCGGAGAACCGCCACGCGGCGGTGCGGATCGCCCGCGAGCACGGCTGGATCTGAGCCGCTGCCCGCGGGCGAACACGGGACTACTGCCAGGTGGTGCCGGTCAGCCGCTCGTACACCTCGATGTACTTGGCCCGGGTCCGCTCGACCACCTCGGCCGGCAGCGCCGGCGGCGGCTGCTCGCTGTAGCGGTCCCAGCCGGAGTCCGGGGAGACCAGCCAGTCGCGGATCAGCTGCTTGTCGAAGGACGGCTGCGAGTGGCCCGGCTGCCACTGGTCGGCGGGCCAGTAGCGGGAGGAGTCCGGGGTGAGCACCTCGTCGCCGATCACCAGCTCGCCGTCCAGCAGGCCGAACTCGAACTTGGTGTCGGCCAGGATGATGCCGCGCTCGCGGGCGATGTCCCGGGCCCGGGCGTAGACGTCCAGGGTGGTGCGGCGCAGCTGGGCGGCCAGCTCGGCGCCGATCCGGCGGGCGGTCTCCTCGTAGGAGACGTTCTCGTCGTGCTCGCCGACCTCGGCCTTGAGCGCCGGGGTGTAGATCGGGGCGGGCAGCTCGGAGCTGTTCACCAGGCCCTCGGGCAGCGCGATGCCGCAGACCGTCCGGCTCTCCTCGTACTCGGTCAGGCCGGAGCCGGCCAGGTAGCCGCGGGCGACCGCTTCGACCGGGATCATCTCCAGGCTGCGGCAGACCAGCGTGCGGCCCTTCCAGTCGGCCGGGGCACCGGCCGGGACCTCGGTGGAGATCACGTGGTTGGGGACGATGTCGGCGATCCGCTCGAACCACCACAGCGACAGCTGGGTGAGGATGCGGCCCTTGTCGGGGATCTCGTTCGGCAGCACCCAGTCGTGCGCGGACGTCCGGTCGCTGGCCACCATGACCAGCTCACCCGACCCGGTGCGGTAGAGGTCGCGCACCTTGCCGGTGTGCAGGTGGACCAGGCCGGGTACCTGGACCGGCTCGGGCTTGGTGACAAATCCGCTCAAGGTGTTCAGTCCTCAGGGGTCGTTCACGGGCGGGGGCACCGCGAAAGGGGAGGTCACTGCTCCCGCAGTCTTTCACGGCCGCCGATCCGCCCGACGGTGGCCTCAGTTCTTGCAGAGCCGGTCCAGCAGGTTGGCGGTGGCCCGCTGGATCCGCTCGTCGGTCAGGCCCGGGCGGCCCAGCGCGGGCGACCAGGCGAAGGTGCCGGCCGCGAAGACGTACGCGCCGCTGGGCGCCCGGTACAGCGAGGTCTCCTGGTAGCGGGTGCGGCCGGCCAGGTCCTGGTACGGCGAGTGCGCCAGCAGCACCCGCTCGACGTGCTCGGGGAGCGCCACCTTGGGGTAGTAGCGGTCCGCCTCGCCGGCGACCAGCCCGGGCAGCTCGTCGCCCTCCTGCAGGCCGGTGCCGTCCCAGAGCCAGTGCGCGGTGTGCCGGGCGACCAGCGGGACGGGCGCGGCGACCCGCCCCGAGTACTGCACCCCGAGCAGGTGCTGCTCGGGCTCCCCGGCGTCCCGCCACAGCGCGCTGGCCGCACCGGGCGCCCCGGCGGCCGGGCTGCCGGGGCCGACCTTCTGCCGCTTGCGGCAGTTGAGCAGCCGGTTGGGCTCGCCGGAGGCGGCGGCGGTCAGCTCGACCCGCCAGTACATGGTGTTGGCGGAGAGGAACACCAGCGAGGTGCCGCCGTCCCGGGCCCGCTCGGCGGCCCGGCGCATCGGCTCGGACCAGTACTCGTCGTGGCCGGGGAAGACCAGCGCCCGGTGCCGGGACGCGTCCACCAGGCCGGCGTGCAGGTCGGTGGCGGTGGCGTAGGAGAGGTCGTAGCCGTAGCGCTCGGCCCAGCGGATGAAGTCGTACGCGTGGCCGACGTGCAGCGGCAGTCCGGCGGTGGCGTGCGGGCGGTCGAAGGAGACGGTGACGGCCGCCTCCGGCTCGCCGACCAGGCAGCCCCGGCCGTCCCAGGCGTGGTAGAGGCTGGCGCCGGTGCGGCCGTCCTCGGGGAACAGGTTGTACGCCTGCCAGGTCACGTCCGGGAGCACCAGCAGCAGTTCGGCGGGGCGCCCCTGCTCCTCGAAGTCCCGGACGGTGAACGGGATGTGGCTGCGGTGCCGCATGTCGGCGGTGGTCAGCACGGCGACGTACGCGCCGGGCTTCCAGTGCGCCGGGATCTGCTGCCGCCAGGAGTGCCACCAGTGGTGGCAGGAGACCGTCCGGTCCACCACCAGCGGGGCGGGCTGGGCGAGCCCGGCGATGTTCGGGCTGGAGGTCATGTGGCGGGCGCCGTCGCCGCCGTAGTGGCCGATCCGGAAGACGTTCACGGTGAACTCGCGGGGCGGGTTGACGGTGACCCGGAAGTCCACCGAGCCGCCGGGGCGGACCACGCCGGCCGAGGCGAAGCCCTTGATCTGCTGGTCCACGTCGTTGGCGCCCTGCGGGGTGCCGACCGGCGGCTTCCGGCGGACCCCGGCGGTCAGCGACTGCTGGCCGGGCGCGTCCACCGAGACGTACCAGGGGACGGCGCCCTCCGCTCCGGCGTGGTACTGGTCCGGGCTGCGCAGCCAGGGCAGCGGGCCCTGGCCGAAGGGGTCGGAGACGCTGTAGGCGTGCGTCCCCGACTCCCAGCGGCGGTTGAGTTCGGTCCCCACGCGCCCCTCCCAGGTGCACTTGCGTGACTCCTCGGTCGCCTCCGGGCGCTCCCGGCCCGGTGTCGACGTTCCTCGCTCCGGCGCTCGCCCCCGGCCTCCGGCCGGGAGGGACCCCATCGCTCGCTGCGCCCGCTCGTCGCTCTCGACGCCGGCGCGCCCTTCGGCTCCCGAGGGCCCGGTTGGCACGTGCCCCCCGGATGTGCGTGCGGTCTAATACACCACAGAGTGCTGCCGCAGCGTCACCCTCCGGTAGCAATTGGTGCGGGGAATCTCGCGCGCCTCCCGGGCAGGGCCTCCGGCCTGCGAAGACGCCCGGCGGCCGACCGGTTTGGGGGCGCGCGCCGGGGCGCCGAGCGCCCTCCTGGGACGCCCGGGGCGTCAGAGGCGGACGGGTTTCTCGAGACGGACGTCGGCGGCGTCGAGCCAGGCGCGCAGCGGGCCGTCCTGGCCCTGTTCGACGGCCTGGGCGACCGGGCCGGCCAGGTCGGTGCGGCGCACCCCGCCGAGCAGCAGCACCGGGCCGTCCAGCCAGTCCAGGCCGGGGGTGCCGCCGGCGGTGTCCACGGCGGCGCAGCAGACCATCGCGGTGACGTGGTCGACCAGCAGGTCGCGGCCGCTGCGGTCGGGTTCGAGCAGCGGGGCCGGGGCGGTGGTGCGGGCCAGCCGGGCGGCGAGCGCGGCGGCCAGCAGCTCGCCGTCGCCCTCGGCGAGCCGGCCCAGCAGCCGGGTGAGGGTCGGGGCGCCGGGGCGGGACTGCGGGGCGAGCCGGTCCAGCGCGGTCTGCAGGGCGGTGGCGCCCGCCCGCCAGCCGGCGTCCACCACCTCGGCCGGGTAGTCGGCCCACTCCAGCTCGTGCCAGCTGCCGGCCGCCGGGCTGCCGAAGAACAGTTCGGCGGCGAGCCGGGAGACCGCGCGGTCGACGGTGCCGGGCTCCTCCAGCAGGTCGCAGGCGGGGCGGTCGCCGAGCCGGCTGCCGTAGCCGTCGGCCAGCCGGTCGCGCCGGGACAGCTCCGTGAGCGCGGCGACCACGCCGGCGTTGAGGTGGGCCGGGTGGCGGCCGAGCCGCCAGGCGGGCAGCGCGACCCGGGTGAGCAGCCGGTCCCAGCCCGCGTAGGCCAGGCCGACCTGCTCCTGGGCGGCGATCCGCAGGCCGTAGTCGACCGCCCTGGCCTGCTCGGAGGCCCAGCCCGCGACCGAGCGCTCCAGCTCGGCGGAGTGGCCCCGGCAGGCGCCGAGCAGCCGGCGGACGATCCTGCGGACGACCCGGTCGGCGAGCGCGGCCGGACCGCGCCGGGGCGGCCGGGGCGGGGCGGCCAGGGAGCCGCAGCCGAGGCCGAGGCCGGCACCGCCGCTGACAAGGCGGGCGTCCAGGGTCCCGTGGAAGGGCCGGGGGGGGGCGCTGGCCGGGGCGGCGGT
>NZ_JBEXJK010000149.1:0-18626 GCF_040609095.1 Kitasatospora sp. NPDC004799 | reverse complement strand
CCGTGGTCGCGCTCCAGCATCACCCGGTAGACGAGCCGCTCGCGTTCCAGCTCGACCGCCCGGTCGTAGGAGGCGATGCCGTTCAGCCGCATCCGGATCCGGCACCCCGGCGGAGGTCGCGTACGGGCCGCGCACCGGCCGGAACGTGGCGCTCACCTTCCACGGCAGCGGCGACCCGAAGCTGGCCACCGCCCTGCTGGAGGCCGCCGAGCAGCGCGGCGCCAGGCTGACCGTGATGGTGGTCGGCAGCTGGCTCGACCAGCAGCCCCAGCTGGCCCGGCGGATCCTGGACGGCGGCCACGAGCTGGGCAACCACACCCAGAACCACCTCAACATCTCGGCCATGACGCCGGACCAGGCGCGCGCCGAGATCGCCCAGTGCGCGGAGCGCCTGCAGCGGCTGACCGGCTCGATCGGCCGCTGGTTCCGCCCCTCCGCCGCGCAGTACGCCACCCCGATGGTGCGCGAGCAGGCCCGGGCGGTCGGGTACGAGCACGTGCTCTCCTTCGACGTCGACCCGCGCGACTACAACGACCCGCCGGCCGCCGAGCTGCAGCGCCGGGTGCTGAACTCGGTGCGCGGCGGCTCGGTGGTGGCGCTGCACATGGGGCACCCGTGCACGGTGGACGCGCTGCCCGCGATCCTGGACGGCCTGGCCAAGGCCGGGCTCCGGCCGGTCACCGCCAGCCAGCTCTGCGCGTGAGCCGGGCGGCCGCGGGCGGACGGGCTGCAGGCGGGCGAGCCGTGTGAGCCGGTTCAGACCATCGGATCGTCGTCCTTGTACGGGCGCAGCCGCAGCGTGCGGGCGTCCGCGGCGCGGATCGCGTCGGCCCGGTTGACCAGCTCCTCCAGGTCGTCCCGGCCCGCGTGGATGAACCGCCCGTGCAGCCCGTCGAAGCGGCCGCGGGCGACGTCCACGGTGACCGCGACCATGTACGGGATGGAGCCCCAGGCCGTGGTGGCCTTGAACATCGGCATCCCGGCGGTCATGTCGGTGGCCACCGCGCCCGGGCTGATGTCGAGGACGACGACGCCGTTGCGGGCGAGCGAGTCCGCCATGTTGTCGGAGAGCTGGAGCAGCGCGCCCTTGGAGGTGGCGTACGCGGTGTAGTTGCCGTCCGGGCGCAGCGCGAAGCCGGAGTTGAGGTTGAGCACCCGGCCGCGCCGGCGGGCGACCATGCCGGGCAGCACGCAGCGCAGCAGGTTGTACGGGCCGCGCAGGTTGGTCTCGATCACCTGCCACCACTGGTTGGCGTCGGTCTCCCAGAGCGGCACCTCGGCGCGGTCGACCAGGCCGGCGTTGTTGATCAGCAGGTCGATCGGTCCGAGGTCGCGCTCGACCACCCGCACCGCCTCGCGCACCGAGCCGGGCCGGGTGACGTCGGCGGTCACGGCGACGCCCCGGGAGCCGCGCTTGACGCACTCCTTGAGGGTGTCGGTCAGCGTCTCGTGGGTGCGGCCGACCAGGCCGACGGCCATCCCCTCGGCGGCCAGGCCGATGGCGAGCTCCCGGCCGATGCCCCGGCCGGCGCCGGTGATCAGGGCGACCTGTCCTGCGAGCGATCCCGTCGACACGCTGTGCTCCCTTCACGCCCCCGGTCCGTCTCCGGCCCCTTGGCCCGGTCCGCCTGCCGCCCCCGGGCCCCGTCTGCGGCATTCTGTCGGCCGCCGGGCGGAGCCGGCCCCGGGCACACGGGTCCGGGGGCGCTCCCTCACTCGTTCGGGGGATTCCCGGAGGTGGCACCCTGCCGGGGAGGGGGTGACCTACTGGCCGGTACGGAGTAGTAACGTCTCCGGGGCGGTGACCGGTGCACCCATTCCGGTTCACCGGCCCGTCGTCCAGCAGCTCGCTGGGCCACCCGTAGCTGGGCGACCCCCAGCACTGTCGAAGGGCAACTGAGTGAGTGACATCGCGCGCGTCGGAGTGATCGGCTGCGGTCTGATGGGGTCGGGCATCGCCGAGGTCTTCGCCCGGGCCGGGCTGGACGTCCTGGTGTCCGAGGCCAGCGGCGAGGCGCTGGAGTTCGGCCGCACCCGGCTGACCAACTCCCTGGACACGGCGGTCAAGCGGGGCAAGCTGACCCCCGAGCAGCGCGACGAGGCGCTGGCCCGGCTGTCCTTCACCGTCGACCTGTCCGACTTCGCCGACCGCGACCTGGTGGTCGAGGCCGTCGCCGAGCGCGAGGACATCAAGGTCCAGATCTTCGAGACCCTGGACCGGGTGGTCGAGCGCCGCGACGCGATCCTCGCCTCCAACACCTCCTCGATCCCGATCGTGAAGCTGGCCGCCGCCACCACCCGCCCGGAGCAGGTGATCGGCCTGCACTTCTTCAACCCGGCGCCGGTGCAGAAGCTGGTCGAGGTCATCCCGACCCTGACCACCTCGGCGACCACCACCGAGCGGGTCGAGGCCTTCGCCACCCAGGTGCTCGGCAAGGAGCCGATCCGCGCCCGCGACCGGGCCGGCTTCGTGGTCAACGCCCTGCTGGTGCCGTACCTGCTGTCCGCGGTGCGGATGTTCGAGTCGGGCGTGGCCACCGCCTCCGACATCGACAAGGGCATGGAGGCCGGCTGCGCCCACCCGATGGGCCCGCTGCGGCTGTGCGACCTGATCGGCCTGGACACCATCGTCTCGATCGCCGAGTCGATGTACGACGAGTACAAGGAGCCGCTGTACGCCGCTCCCCCGCTGCTCTCCCGGATGGTCGACGCGGGCCTGCTGGGCCGCAAGTCCGGCCGCGGCTTCTACGACTACACCGCGAGCGCCTGACCCCTCCGGCGGAACCGCACCCAGGGCCCGGAAGCCGTGAAACCGCTTCCGGGCCCGGTGTTCTGACGGTGCGTCAGCTGTTGATGGCGTAGCTGTCGCCGTAGACCTTCCACTTCAGCGGCGGGTTGAGGTCGAAGTTCTTGGCGTTGAGGAACACCAGCTGCTCGGTGTCCACCCGGCTGGTGTCGGCGTGCGCCTCCTCCTGCTTCATGACGACCTTGCGGGCCTCCAGGAAGGCCTTGAGGTAGGTGGCCTCGTCGCCGCCCTGGGCGGGGGTCTTCGCCTTCTTCAGGGCGGCGGCGCGGATGCCGCCGAAGCTGTCCGAGCTGGTGCCCGGGCCGTGCATCACGATGGCGTCGTAGTAGGCGAACTGGCCGAGCGCGCGCAGGCCGTCGCTCTTGGCCTGCTTGACGGCGGGGTTGAAGTACACCCGGTCGCGCTCGTCGTTCTGGGCCTGCTGGAAGACGGTGTCCTTGGCCGCGGTGGCCCAGTCCTTCTCGAACGCGGAGCCGAGGCCGGCGTGCGAGTCGGTGCCGTTGACCTTCTTCAGGGCCGGCAGGTACTTGGCCAGGATGTTGCCGGGCTTGAGGTCGGTGTAGTGCTGGACCAGCTCCAGCATGTCACCGGTGCCGGAACAGAAGCCGATGATGCCGGCGGTGTAGCCGCGGCCGTCCTTGATGTCCTCGATGTACTTGTACTGGGCCTTCCAGTCCAGCGACGAGTTCTCCGCGCTGGACACCAGCTGCATGGCGATGTCCTTCTTGTGCGGGTCGTCCAGCCCGACCCCCTTGAGCTGGACGGCGGCCGACGACGGGGCGGCCTGGGCCGCCGAGGTGGCCGCGACGGTCAGCGGGGCGGCCACCAGGGCGGCGGCGAGGGCGATGCGGAGGGCACGACGGGGCTGAGGGCGCATGGGACGCTCCGATTCCTCGTGGGGTTAGGAAACTTTCCTAACAAGAAGAGGAAAAACCCTGGAGCCGCACTCCCGCAAGGGTTTTGACGGAACCTCTTCAAGAGATCTTGGAGGTCGGCCTCAGAGCGCCCGGTGCCGCACCCGCCACACCGCCGCCGCGCAGAGCGCCGCCGCGAGCAGGACCGTCCACCCGGACTCGACCGCCTGGAAGGGCCAGAACCTGCTCGCCGGCTGGTACACCTCGTGCAGGGTGTAGCCGCCGGAGCGCACCAGCTCCTGGAGGTGGGCGTAGTCGACGCCGAGGCCGTTGAGCTCGTCGCCGGAGATCCGCTGCCCGGCCGGGTCCGAGAACCAGGAGTCCAGCACCCAGCGGTCGTCCAGCGCCAGCGGCGCCATGGAGTGCCTCGCCTCCTCCAGCGGAGGCAGGTAGCGGGCGCGCACGGCGTAGGAGAGGAACGGCAGCCCGACCGAGGCCGCCAGGCCGAGGCCCACCGCGACCACGGTACGGCGCAACACCGCGCCGGCCAGCGCCGCGACCCCGAAGGCCACCAGCCACCGCCCGGCCAGCACCGGCGGCGCCTGCACGAACACCGCCGGGCCGAACCTCCCGTCCATGAGCGCCAGCGGCTCGCTCCACCAGCGCAGCAGCAGCCCGAACGGCACCGCGGCGGCGGCGAGCACCGCGCCGCCGACGACCAGTCCGCCCACCGTCCAGCGGGTCCGGCCGGCGCCCTGGGTCCAGGCGAAGCGGACCGTCCCGTGCTCGAACTCCCGTGCCAGCAAAGGGCCGCCGAGGAAGGCCCCGAAGGCCCCGCCGAGGACGTAGAGCACGGCGCCGATCTCCGGCAGGCCGTCGCCGTACCGGCGCAGGAACCGCTTGTACGCGGCCGCGCAGGCGTCGGCGGCCGGGTCGCAGGAGGCCGCGCCCGTCCGGTCCAGGCCGGCGTGCAGGTACCAGCCGTGGGCCAGCAGCGCGAGCGCGACCGCGGCCATCACCGTCAGCAGGGTCAGCAGCGCGGACCGGTGGCGCAGCCCGGCCGCACGCAGCACGGCGGAGCGGGGCGGGGCGAGGGTCGGGGAACTCACGGGAGCAGCACCTTTCGGGGGCCGGGGAGGGCGGAGGCAGTCGGCTCGCGCAGGTAGGCGAGCACCAACTCCACCAGTCCGACGCGCTGTTGGCGCCAGGAGTCGGGGGCCAGGGCGTCCAGGCCGCCGGTGCGCACCAACAGGTGGGACTGCGCTCCGGCGCGGCGGTCGCGCACCACCGGCAGCCGCTCGGCGAGCGTGTCGGCCTCGGCGGTCGGGCCGGTGAGCGTCCGGTGGCCGGCCAGCAGGTCGTCCACCTCCCCCGCCACCTGGACCCGGCCGCCGCCGAGCACCACCAGGTAGTCGCAGCTCTGCTCCAGCTCGTTGACGGCGTGCGAGGAGAACACCGCCGACATCCCGTCCTCGGCCACCGCGGTCAGCAGCACGGCCATGAAGTCGTGCCGGGCGAGCGGGTCGAGGGCGGCCAACGGCTCGTCCAGCAGCAGGAGTTCGGGGCGCTTGGCGAGGGCCAGGGCGAGCGAGACCTGGGCCTGCTGGCCGCCGGAGAGGCGGCCGTACCGGCGGTCCAGCGGGATGCCGAGGCCGTCCAGGTGGGTACGGGCCCGGGCGTCGTCCCAGCGCCGGTTGAGGTGGCGGCCCATCGCCAGCAGGTCGCGCACGGGCAGGCCGGGGTAGAGCGCGGCGTTCTGGGCGACGAAGCCGATCCGGTCCAACGCCCGGGGGGAGCCCGGGCGTTGGTCGCCGAGGACGGTCAACGCGCCCGCGCTCGGCAGGGTGAGCCCGGCGGCCAGGCTGAGCAACGTGGTCTTGCCGGCGCCGTTCGGGCCGACCAGGGCCACCACGTGCCCGGCGGGGACGGCGAGCCGGCAGTCCCGCAGCGCCCAGGAGCGCCGGTAGCGCTTGCCGAGCCCGGCGCAGTCGATCACCGTGTCCGCGGCCATCAGGCCACCACCCCGTCCCGGCCCTCGCGCAGGTCGCGCAGCGCGTCCTCGAACACGGCGGCCATCCCCTCCTCGTCCAGCCCGGCGGTCCGCGCCGCGCGCATCCACTCCAGCAGCCCGCGGCGCAGCGCGGCCCGCTCGCGCAGCGGCACCACCCCGGCGGGCAGGCCCCGGACGAAGGTGCCCTGGCCGCGGCGGCCGGCCGCGAGACCGCGGTGCTCCAGCTCGCGGTACGCCTTGAGCACCGTGTTCGGGTTGATCGCCAGCCCGGCCACCACCTCGCGCACCCGGGGCAGCCGGTCCCCCTCGGTCAACCAGCCCATCCGGAGGGCCTGTTCGACCTGCTGCACGAGTTGCAGGTAGGTCGGGACGCCGGAGGCCGGGTCCAGGCGGAACTCGATCGGGGAGGGCCGGTCGGCATCCTTATCTACTTCCATAGGTAAAGAGATAAAGGATGGGCCTGGACGCCGTCAACCCCGGGACGCCGTCAACCCCGGGGCGCCGTCGACCCTGAGACACCGTCAACCCCGGAAAACCGAAAGGGCCCCGCCCCGGACGCGTGGTCCGGGGCGGGGCCCTCCTCGGGCGCTGCCGCGTCAGGCGCCGCGCAGCACCGCGCCGGTGCGGGCGACGGCCTCGGCGACGGCCGCCTCGCGGGCGGCGGTGGCCTCGTCGGCGGTCAGCGTGCGGTCGACCGCGCGGAAGCGCAGCGCGTACGCCAGCGACTTCTTGCCCTCGCCGACCTGCTCGCCGGTGAACACGTCGAACAGCCGGATGGCCTCCAGCAGTTCGCCCGCGCCGGCGCGCAGCGCGGCCTCGACGTCGGCGGCCGGGACGGCGGTGTCGACGATCAGCGCGACGTCCTGGGTCGCCACCGGGAAGCCGGAGACGGTCGGGCCGCTGACCCGCTCGACGCCGTCGGCGGTGAGCAGGTCGACGTCGATCTCCATCGCGGCGGTGCGGGCCGGCAGCCCGAGCGCCTTGACCACCCGCGGGTGCAGCTCACCGGCGTGGCCGACCACCCGGTCGGTGCCCGCCACCAGCAGCTCGGCGCAGCGGCCCGGGTGCCACGGCGCCAGCTGGCCCTGGCGGACGGTCAGCTCGACGCCGGCCGCGCGGGCCACCGTACGGGCCGCCTCGACGGCGTCCGCCCAGGAGGCCTGGGCGCCCTTGCCCCACCAGCCCGACGGCAGCCGCTCGCCCGCGAGGGCGACGGCGATCCGGCGCGGCTGGTCCGGCAGCGCGGCGTCCAGCGCGGCCAGCTCCTCGTCGCTGGGCCGGTGGTCGACCGCCGGGCGCGGGGCCACGGACAGCTCGTCCTTGGGCAGGAAGACCGTGCCGGTCTCGTAGATCGCCAGGTCGGTGTTGCCCCGGCCGACGTTGCGGCGCAGCGCGCCGAGCAGGCCCGGCAGCAGCGTGGTGCGCAGCGCCGGCTCCTCGTCGTTCAGCGGGTTGACCAGCTTCACCGTGCGGCGGCGCCGGTCGTCCGCCTCCAGGCCGAGCGCCTCGAAGGCGGCGTCGCCGAGGAACGGGTAGTTGTTGACCTCGACGTAGCCGGCCCCGGCCAGCGCGACGCCGATCCGGCGGTTCACCCGCTGGCTCTCGGTCAGCCCCTTGCCCGGCGGCACGTCGGGCATCCGGGCGGGGACGTTGTCGTACCCCTCCAGCCGGATGACCTCCTCGGCGAGGTCGTACGGGTCCGTGAGGTCGGGGCGCCAGGTCGGCGGGGTGACCTCCAGGGTGTCGGCGCCCGAGACGGAGCAGCCGATCTCCTGCAGGCGCCGGGTGACGGTCTCGCGGCCGTACGCGGTGCCGGCCACCCGGTCGGGCAGGTCGGCGGGGATCAGGATGGTGCGCAGCGGGTGCGGGGCGGCGATGTCGGTGACCCCGGCCTCGGCCGTGCCGCCGGCGATCAGCACCAGCAGGTCGACGGCGCGCTGGGCGGCGGCGCGCGAGGCCTCCGGGTCGACGCCGCGCTCGAAGCGCTTGGACGCCTCGGAGGGCAGCTTGTGCCGCTTGGCGGCACGGGCGATGACGACCGGGGCGAAGTGCGCCGCCTCGATGATCACCTCGGTGGTTCCCGGCCCCGCGGTCGGGTCGAGGATCTCGGTAGAGGCGCCGCCCATCACGCCGGCCAGGCCGATCGGGCCGCTGTTGTCGCAGATCAGCAGGTCCTCGACGGAGAGCTCGCGCTTGACGCCGTCCAGGGTGGTCAGCACCTCGCCCGGCTCCGCCCGGCGGACCGTGATCGGGCCGTCCACGCGCTGCTTGTCGTAGGCGTGCAGCGGCTGGCCGACCTCCAGCATCACGTAGTTGGTGATGTCGACGGTCAGCGAGATCGGGCGGATGCCCGACTTCTGCAGCCGGCGCTGGAGCCAGATCGGGGACTTGGCGTTCGGGTCGACGCCGACGACCGTCCGGGCCACGAAGCGGTCGCAGCCGGCCTGGTCGTTGACCTTCACCAGGTAGCCGAAGGAGTTCGCCGGCGGCACGTCGAGCAGCGCCGGGTCGGCCAGCGGCAGCCCGTACGCGGCGGCGGCCTCACGGGCCACGCCGCGCATGGACAGGCAGTAGCCGCGGTCCGGGGTGACGGCGATGTCGAGCACCTCGTCGACGAGCTGGAGCAGCTCGATGGCGTCGGTGCCGGGCTCGTACTCCGGCGGGAGCACGATGATGCCGTTGTGGTCGTCGCCCATGCCCAGCTCGCGGGCGGAGCAGATCATGCCGGCCGAGGTGTGGCCGTAGGTCTTGCGGGCCGCGATCGGGAACGGGCCGGGCAGCACCGCGCCCGGGAGGACGACCACGACCTTGTCGCCGACGGCGAAGTTGGTCGCGCCGCAGACGATCTCCTGCGGCTCGCCGGTGCCGTTGGCGTCGCCGACGTTCACGAAGCAGTGCCGGATCGGCTTCTTGAAGCCGGACAGCTCCTCGATGGAGAGCACCTCGCCGACCACCAGCGGGCCCTTGAGGTCCGCGCCGAGCTGCTCGACGGTCTCGACCTCCAGGCCGGCCCGGACCAGGCGCTCCGCGACGTCACGGCCGGTCTCGCCGGCCGGCAGGTCGACGTACTCGCGCAGCCAGGAAAGCGGGACGCGCATCAGATCTCCATCCCGAACGGGAGGGTGAAGCGGACGTCACCCTCGACCATGTCGCGCATGTCGGCGACGTTGTGACGATTCATCAGGATCCGCTCCAGGCCCAGGCCGAAGGCGAAGCCGCTGTAGCGGTTGGGGTCGACACCGCAGGCGACCAGCACCCGCGGGTTGACCACGCCGCAGCCGCCGAGCTCGATCCAGCCCTCGGAGGAGCAGGTCCGGCACGGCCGGTCCGGGTTGCCGACGCTCGCACCGCGGCACACGAAGCACTGGAGGTCGATCTCCGCGCTCGGCTCGGTGAACGGGAAGTACGAGGGGCGCCAGCGCAGCTCCAGGCCGCCGCCGATCAGCTTCTCGACCAGCACCTCGATGGTGCCCTTGAGGTCGGCGAAGGTGATGCCCTCGTCCACCGCGAGGCCCTCGACCTGGCGGAAGACCGGGGTGTGGGTGGCGTCCAGCTCGTCGGTCCGGTAGACCCGGCCGGGGCAGACCACGTAGACGGGGGGCTCGCGGTCGAGCATGGTGCGGGCCTGGACCGGGGAGGTCTGGGTGCGCAGCACCACGCCGGAGTCGGCGGAGCCGTCCGGGGCCTGGACGAAGAAGGTGTCCTGCATCGAGCGGGCCGGGTGGTCCGGGCCCAGGTTGAGCGCGTCGAAGTTGAGCCACTCGGCCTCGACCTCGGGGCCTTCGGCGACCTGGTAGCCCATCGCGACGAAGGTGTCCTCGATGAGCTCGGCCATGGTGGTCAGCGGGTGCCGGGCGCCGCGCGGGGCGCGGTCGTACGGCAGCGTGACGTCCACCGCCTCCTCGACCAGCACGCGGGCGTCGCGCTCCGCCTCCAGCTCGGCCTGCCGCTTGGCGAGGGCCTGGTTGACGGCCCCGCGGGCCTGGCCGATCAGCTTTCCGGCGGCCGCCTTGGCGTGCGGGGGCAGGGCGCCGATCTCGCGGTTGGCGAGGGAGAGCGCGGAACGGTCGCCGGTGTGGGCGACCTTGGCCTGCTTCAGCTCGTCCAGGGAAGCGGCGGCGGCGAACGCGGCGATCGCCTCGTCCCGCGCCTGCTCCACCACCTCGGGCTTGAGGGCCTCGACCTCGACCGGGTCGTACGACTTGTTGGGTGCCGACATCTCTATCTTTCCCGTGCTCCTGCTCGTCCGTGCTCAAGGTCTTTGGGCCAACGCCAAAGGTCGAGTGTAGTCGCAGCGGGTAACACCGCTGCCGCGAAGCCCGTCCGGGGAGCGACGTCCGGCCTGCTCAGCAGGAGCAGGTGCCCTCTCGGAGCATGAACCGGTGCTCGTGTCAGAGCGTGCTGTGCTTGTCGTTCATCCTCTTTCAGAGCATGAAGTCGGGCACCCCGGCGGGCAGGATAAATCGGAACCGGGCGCCGCCGCCGGGCGCGCGGTCGACGCGGATCGAGCCGCCGTGGGCCTCCACGATGCCCTTGACGATGTAGAGGCCCAGGCCCGTGCCGCCGCGCTTGGAGCCGCGCCAGAAGCGGGTGAAGACGCGCGGCATCGACTCCTCGGGGATGCCGCTGCCTTCGTCGCTCACGGTGACCGCTGTTCCTTCCACGATGCGGGGCGGGGTGCCGTTGCGCTCCCAGACGGGCGCCTCGACGACCTCCTTGGCCGGTGCCACCTCGATCGTGACAGTTCCCTCGCCGTGCCGCACCGCGTTTTCCAGCAGGTTGGCGAGCACCTGGTCGACCTTGTCCGGGTCGGCCCACAGCACGGTCAGCGGCCGGCCGATCCGGACGTCGAAGCGGTCCTCCGGGATGCCAGTGGCGACCTTGCGCTCGACGTGCCGGCGCACCGCCGCGGCCAGGTCGACCACCTGCTTGCGCAGCTCCAGCCGGCCGGAGTCGATCCGGGAGATGTCCAGCAGCTCGGCGATCAGCCGGGTGACCCGGTCGGCGTCCGCGTCCACGGTCTCCAGCATCAGCCGCTTCTGCCCGTCGGTGAACCGCTCCCACTTGGCCAGCAGCGTCGCCGTGAAGCCCTTGACGCTGGTCAGCGGGGAGCGCAGCTCGTGCGCCACGGTGGCGATCAGCTCGGCGTGGCTGCGCTCGGTGCGGCGCCGGGCCTCGGTGCCGCGCAGGGCGATCACCAGCCGCTCCAGCGGCCCGCCCGGCACGCTGCGCACGTAGCGGGCGGAGACCAGCACCTCGCGCCCGCCGGGCAGCAACAGGTTGCGCTCCGGCTGGCGGGTGCGGATGGCCAGGCCGCCGTACGGGTCGGTCAGCTGCCACCAGCGGCGGCCGTCCAGGTCCTCCAGCGGGAGGGCGTCCTCCAGCCCGCTGCCGAGCGCGGCCTGCGGGAGCACGCCGGTGAGCCGGGCCGCGGCCCGGTTGAAGCAGACCACCCGGCCCAGCGCGTCGGCGACCACCAGGCCGTCCGGCAGGTCGTCCGGGTCGAGCTCGGGCCCGCTGCCGACCATGGGTTGCCTCCCCGATTACCCACCGTGCCGTTCCCCCCACCGAGGCAGACCCTAGCGCCTCCCAGGCCCGCGCAGTAGGGCTTGCAACGGGTGATCCGGACGCGCCCCCCGGGTGCGTCCGGCGGGCCCTGCCCCGGCGAGGACCCGCAGGACACGCCGGGGTGTCAGGCGTTCGAGCGGCAGCCGCCGGGCGAACGCTGGGCACGGGCCGAGGCGTACAGGCAGACGGCCGCCGCGGTGGCCAGGTTGAGGCTCTCCGCGTGGCCGTGGATCGGGACGCGCACGACCTCGTCGGTGAGCGCGCGGGTCTCCTCCGGGAGCCCCCACGCCTCGTTGCCGAACACCCATGCGCCGGGCGCGCCCAGGGTGCCCTCGTCCAGTTCCTGGTCCAGGTCGCGCTCCCCCGCGCCGTCCGCGGCGAGCACCCGGACGCCGGCCTCGCGCAGCTTGCCGACGACCTCCTCGACCGGCACCCCGACCGCCACCGGCAGGTGGAACAGGCTGCCCACGGAGGCCCGGACGGCCTTCGGGTTGTAGAGGTCCACCGAGGCGTCGGTGAGCACCACGGCGTCCGCGCCGGCCGCGTCGGCGGTGCGCAGCACGGTGCCGGCGTTCCCGGGGTCGCGCACGTGGGCGAGGACCGCGACCAGCTTGGGGCGGGCCTTGAGCACCTCGGCGAACGGGGTGTCGATGAAGCGGCAGAGCGCCACGATGCCCTGCGGGGTCACCGTGTCGCAGATCTCCGCGATCACCTCGTCGGTGGCGGTCAGCACCGGCAGCCCCTCGGCCAGCGCGGCCTCGACGATGCCGGCGTGCCGCTCGGCGGCCTCCGGCGTCGCGTAGACCTCGACCACCGCGTGCTCGCCGGTGCCCGGCAGCCTGCCGAAGGCGACGGCCTCCCGGACGGCCTGCGGGCCCTCGGCCAGGAAGCGGCGCTCCTTGCCGCGCTGGTTGCGCTTGGCCAGCCGGCGGGCGGCGACGACGCGCGGCGAGCGCAGGGAGGTCAGCAGGGGGGTGTCGGTGCTCGGCATGGTCTCGTTCTCTGGAGGCGCTGGAGGAGTCCGGCGGCGCGGTGCGGAGTCGGGAGGCGCGGCGGGGAGGGGAAAAGCAGAACCGGACCCGCAGGCGAGCCTGCGGGTCCGGTCAGAGCTCAACCGATCTCGGAAGATCAGGCGGCGTCCGCGGCGGCCTTCGGGGCGTTCACGTCGGCCGGCAGCGCCTTCTGGGCGACCTCGACCAGGGAGGCGAACGCACCCGGGTCGTTGACGGCCAGGTCGGCCAGCATCTTGCGGTCGATCTCGACGCTGGCGGCCTTCAGGCCCTGCACGAAGCGGTTGTAGGTGATGCCGTTGGCACGGGCCGCAGCGTTGATGCGCTGGATCCACAGCTGACGGAAGTCGCCCTTGCGCTTCTTGCGGTCGTTGAAGTTGTAGACCAGCGAGTGGGTGACCTGCTCCTTGGCCTTGCGGTACAGGCGCGAACGCTGGCCACGGTAGCCGCTGGCGCGCTCCAGGATGACCCGGCGCTTCTTGTGGGCGTTGACTGCCCGCTTGACGCGTGCCACTTGATTACTCCTTGGGTTGGACCACGGACTGCTTCACGTGGTCCGTCATTCGAATGGGTCGGGAAGGATCAGCTGCCCCGCTCGCGGCTCGCGCCGGGCGGGAGGGCGATCACTTGCCGAGAAGCTTCTTGATCTTCTTGGCGTCAGCGGGGGCCAGCTCGATCGTCCCGGCCAGCTTGCGGGTCAGCGTCGAGGGCTTGTGCTCCAGGAGGTGGCGGCGGCCGGCGCGCTCGCGCAGCACCTTGCCAGAGCCACTGATCTTGAAGCGCTTGCTGGCGCCACTGTGCGTCTTCTGCTTCGGCATTTCGCCGTATCTCCTCGTCGGTCCCGTTCACGCCCGCGCGGTGGTTGCCACGCGGGCGTGAACTGGATGGATCTGCGGTGACCGGGCGGGACGCCCCGTCACCCTGTGGGCCGGTCTCCCGGGCCTCCTGGCCGGTGAAGGCTCAGGCGCCCTGGGAGGCGGCCGGCTGCTCGACCGGAGCGTCGGCCTCGACGGCCGGCGCCTCGGCCGGGGCGTCCTGCGCCTCGGTCACGACGTCCTCGGTCACGACGTCCTCGACCTCGGTCTCCGCAGCGGCGTCGGAGCCGGCGGTACGGCCCTGACGCTCGGCCTTGCGGGCGTCCGCGAGGGCGCGGGCCTCGGCCATCGCCTCGGTCTTCTTCTTGTGCGGGCCAAGGACCATGATCATGTTACGGCCGTCCTGCTTCGGCGAGGACTCGACGAAGCCCAGGTCCTGGACGTCGTCGGCGAGCCGCTGGAGCAGACGGAAGCCCAGCTCGGGGCGGGACTGCTCACGACCGCGGAACATGATCGTGATCTTGACCTTGTCGCCCTGCTTGAGGAACCGGACGACGTGACCCTTCTTGGTGTCATAGTCGTGCGGGTCGATCTTCGGCCGGAGCTTCATCTCCTTGATGACCGTGTGCGCCTGGTTCTTGCGCGCCTCACGGGCCTTCATGGCCGACTCGTACTTGAACTTGCCGTAGTCCATGAGCTTGCACACCGGCGGCCGGGCGGTCGCCGCGACCTCGACCAGGTCGAGGTCGTACTCCTGCGCGAGCTCCAGCGCCTTGGCAAGCGGCACGATGCCGACCTGCTCGCCGCTGGGACCGACGAGTCGCACCTCGGGGACGCGAATCCGGTCGTTGATGCGGGGCTCGGTGCTGATGGGGCCTCCTCGGTTGCACCTTCTGCGATGCGGCCGTCGGACGGCGGTCGCACGTAGTGGACTCGACCACTGGGCGGGGCTTCATTCGTGCTGCGCTGTCCGGTAGGTACACCGCCACACGAAAAAAGCCCCGCTCGGTACAAGCGGGGCTCCACACAACCGGGGGCTGCGCCCGGTGAGGGGCGCTGCGGCGACTCGGCGCCAGGGGCGCCCGTCGCGGACCGGGACCCGTCGACCGCAAGGCCGATCAGGTGGGAGACTTTCGCGGTTGCCCTCTCGGGCCTCCTCAGTGGAGCCTCCACTTGCTGGCCGAGTGCCCATGCGGGATCCCGGCCGGTCAGTCTCGAAGCTTACAGCGTCACGCGGTCGAACGCTATTCCGCCCCGGCGCGGGGCCCCTTGTACGCTCCACCTGTACCCACACGGCACGACGGAACGAGCCACCCTTGAGCAGCGAGCCCACCCAGAACCCCGGCGCGGACGACGCGATCGGCTTCGACGACCTCACCCGCGACATCGCCGAGGTCCCGGCCGTCGAGGTGATCACCACCGTCGCCGTGCACCTGATGAGCGCCGCCGCCGTCAAGTGCGGTCTCGCCGAGGGCGGCGAGAAGGACAAGGACCTGGACGAGGCCCGCAAGCTGATCACCGCGCTGGCCGGGCTGGTCACCGCCGGCGCCCCGGAGATCAGCAACTTCCACGCCGCGCCGCTGCGGGACGGGCTGCGCTCGCTCCAGCTCGCGTTCCGCGAGGCCTCGATCGTGCCGGACGCCCCGGGTGCCGGGCCGGGCGAGAAGTTCACCGGGCCGGTCTACTCCTGACACCCGTACGACCGGGGGCCGGGTGTCACCTGACACCCGGCCCCCGCGTCGTTCCCCACCGCCGGTAGAGCGGTCCCAGCGCCGGTAGAGCGGTCCTACCGCCGGTAGAGCGGCTCCCCCGGCAGCTCCGCGCTCGCCGGCAGCACCGCGAGGTCCAGCCCCCGGTCCAGCCGCACCCGCAGCACCGGGTCGGCGGCCACCGCCTGACCGACCCGCTGCGCGGCCGCCTGCAGCCCGGCCTGGTCCAGCGCCGGGTCGAACACCACCGCGAGCACCCCGTCCGAACCCTCCGAGGCCGCCAGCAGCCCGGTGACCACCTGCGGCTCGGCCGCCAGCAGCCCGCGGACCGCCTCGCGCACCTCCGGGTCCCGGGCCGGCGGCAGGAACGGGCGGTTCTCCGCCAGCGCCCGCAGCCGGGCCCCGCTCAGCTGGAACGGCACCGGCCCGGCCGGGTCGATCAGCAGGGTGTCGGCGCGCTCCGAGAAGGCCACCATCGCGGCCTGCGGCGCCGCCGTCGGCGCCGGGCGGGCGTCGGCGCGCCAGCGGGCCAGCGACTCCAGCGAGGTGAAGGCCGGCAGCGCGCGGCGCCCGTCCGGGGCCTCCAGCACCGGGACGGCCATGTCGCTGGTCTTCTCGTGCCGGTGCCCGTGCGCGTCCACCTCGACCTCGCCGAGGATCGCGACGATCGGGACCATCAGCCGGGTGGGGGTCAGCGCCGCCAGCACCTCCGGCTCGGCCGCGCGGTCCTGCGACCAGCGGGCGAGGGCCCCGGCGAGCGCCGGGTCGGCGGTGCCGTCGTCGTCGGAGAAGCCGGGATTCGGGATGCTCTTGCCGACGAACGCCGGGTTGGAGAAGTCTTTGCGGTCCACCCGCCCGACCCTATGCCACCGCGTCCGAGCGGCCCCATTTCCCTGCACGCCTCCGGTACGCCACCGCACATCCCCGCCCGCGGGGCCTACCCACCGGTAGCGCGGTGTGGCACCCTGCGCCCATGGCGATCCTCGACGCACCCGCGACCGCACCCGCCCCGGTCTCCGACCGCCTCCGGTACGACCGCGCCACCGCCCACCTGGACGGGCCGGTGGCCGTCGTGGACCTCGCCGCGTTCGACGCCAACGCCGCCGACCTGGTCCGCCGGGCGGGCGGCAAGCCGATCCGGCTGGCCAGCAAGTCGGTGCGCTGCCGGGCACTGCTGGAACGGGCGCTCGCGGTGGACGGCTTCCTCGGGGTGATGAGCTTCACCCTGGACGAGTCGCTCTGGCTGGCCCGCTCCGGCATCCGCGACGTCCTGCTCGCCTACCCCTCCGCCGACCGGGCCGGCTTCGCCGAGCTGACCGCCGACCCGGACGCCGCCCGCGAGATCACCGTCGTACTGGACGACCCGGCCCAGCTGGACCTGATCGACGGCGCCCGGGCCGGCGACGCCGAGGTGCGGGTCTGCCTGGAGCTGGACACCTCGCTGCACCTGCTCGGCGGCCGGGTCCGGGTGGGCGCCCGGCGCTCGCCGCTGCGCACCCCCGAGGACCTCGGCGCCTTCGCCGAACTCGTCCAGCGCCGCCGGGGCTTCCGGGTGGTCGGCCTGATGGCGTACGAGGGGCACGTCGCCGGGGTGGGCGACCGGGTGCCCGGGCGGCCGGTGCGCTCGCAGCTGATCCGGCTGATGCAGGCCCGGTCCCGGACCGAACTGGCGGAGCGGCGCGCGGCGGTGGTCCGGCGGCTGCGGCAGGTGGCCGACCTGGAGTTCGTCAACGGCGGCGGCACCGGCAGCGTGGAGTCCACCGTGGCCGAGCGCGCCGTCACCGAGGTGGCGGCCGGCTCCGGGCTGTACCAGCCGCAGCTGTTCGACAACTACCGCGCCTTCCGGGGCCGCCCGGCCGCGCTGTTCGGCCAGCCGGTGGTGCGCCGCCCCGGCCTCGGCGCGGTGACCGTGCTCGGCGGCGGCTACCCGGCCTCCGGCGCGGCCGGACCGGACCGCTCGCCGGTGCCGTACCTGCCGGCCGGGCTGCGCTACGACCCGATGGAGGGCGCCGGGGAGGTGCAGACCCCGCTGCTCGGCTCGGCCGCGGACGACCTGCTGATCGGCGACCGGGTCTGGTTCCGGCACGCCAAGGCGGGCGAACTGTGCGAACGCTTCGCCGAGTTGCACCTGATCGAGGGCGACCGGATCGCGCGGACGGTGCCGACGTACCGGGGCGAGGGGAAGACCTTCCTCTGACGCTCCGTCCGAGCTTTGCCCTACGGTGGTACCGACACCACGAACAAGCAAGGGGGCCGCATGGACGCCGAACTCGTGCAGGAGATGGTGAGGTCCGGGGCGACCTCGGTGGCCAGTCTGATGGCCACCGCCGCCTGGAACCAGGCCAGTTCGCGATTCGCCCGGCTGTTCGGGCGCGGCGAGCGGGACGAGGAGGCGGGGGCCGAGCTGGAGCTGATCCGCGCCGAGGTGCTGGAGGCCGACGGCGACGAGGAGGTCCTGGCCGACCAGGCCGCCGCCCTCCGCAACCGGCTGCGCGCGCTGTTCCGGGCGGAGCCGGAGGCGGCCGAGGAGCTCTTCCAGATCCTCGAGGAGTTCCTCCCCGGGCAGTTCCACAAGGACGCCGGCGGGACGTTCATCATCAACATCATCAGCGGGAGCTCGACCGTCAACAGCGATCTCGTGATCCAGGCCGGCATCATCCACGACATGCGGCGCTGACCTTTCCGGAGCCTTAAGCGGGCCCGATGGAACGGCTAACCACGGCCGTCCATCGGGCCTTTGCGCTGCTCGGGGCCCTACAGTCCGTCAACAAGCACCGCACGCATGGCTATTGCCATCTGGTCCAGACCAATCCTACGCTCTGGCCGGGAGCCGCGCGCCGGGCCGGCGGCTCCCGAACGGGCAGGCGTGCCCGTTCCCCCACACTCGCCCGGAACGACGGTCAAGGAGTCCCCACCCCATGTCCATCAAGCGAAGTGCCCTGTCCGTCGGCGTGATCGGCGCCGCGGTCCTCGCGGTGGCCGGTGCCACCGCCGGCACCGCCAGCGCCCACGGCACGATGACCAACCCGGTGAGCCGGGTCGCCGCCTGCTACGCCGAGGGCCCCGAGCACCCGGTGTCCCAGGTCTGCAAGGACCTCGTCGCCGCGAGCGGCACCCAACCGCTGTACGACTGGAACGAGGTCAACATCGCCAACGCCAACGGCAACCACCAGGCGCTGATCCCGGACGGAAAGCTCTGCTCGGCCAACCGCGACAAGTACGCGGCGCTGGACTGGCCGCGCACCGACTGGCCGGCCACCGCGGTGAAGGCCGGCGCCTTCACGTTCCAGTTCCGCACCACCGCGCCGCACGTCGGCACCCAGACCGTCTACATCACCAAGGCGGGCTACGACCCGACCAAGCCGCTGAAGTGGTCGGACCTCGACCCGACCCCGGTGGCCAAGGTGCAGGTCGACCGCAACGCCGTGAACGGCTCCTACTCCTACTCCGGCACCCTGCCGCAGCGCACCGGCCGCCAGGTCCTATACACGGTGTGGCAGCGCAGCGACAGCCCGGAGGCCTTCTACGCCTGCTCCGACGTCGACTTCGGCGCCTCCGCCACCGCCGTGTCGGCGCTCGCCGCGCAGGCCCCGGCCGCGCCCAGCGACGCCCAGATCGCGGCCGACGCGTCCAAGTCCACCGTCGCCCACCACGGCCACGGCGGGGACCCGGACTCCCCGGCCGGCCAGGTGATCCCGACCGCCTCCGCGGCCGTGGGCGGCACCTCCTCCACCGGTCCGCTGCTGCTCGCGGGCGCCGCCGCGATCGGCGTCGGCTGGGCCGGCATGGTGCTCCGGCGCCGTCGCGTCGAGGCTGTTCGACGCGACTCCTGACGCCGGGCGCGGGACCGGGC
>NZ_JBEXJK010000148.1:0-18765 GCF_040609095.1 Kitasatospora sp. NPDC004799 | reverse complement strand
GGCGCGTCCCCCGCCGCCCGCTCCCGGGGCGCCCGCCGCAAGCTCCCGGGGCTCCCGCCACCGCCCTCAGGCGCTCGGCGGCAGGATGTCGCAGAGCGCTCCGAGCGCGGCCGGGTAGGCGTGGTCCGGCGGCGTGGCGTAGCCGACCACCAGGCCGTCGACGGCGGGCATCTCCTCCTCGCCGATCTCCGGGTGGCGGTAGTCGGCGAGGCCCTCGACGGCCAGGCCCCGGTAGGCGGCCGCCTTGAGCACCGAGCGCTCGGTGCCCGGCTCCAGGCGCAGCACCGCGTGCAGCCCCGCCGCGATGCCGGACACCTCGACGTGCGGGGCGCGGGCGGCGAGGGCGGCCACCAGCTGGTCGCGGCGGTCCCGGTAGCGGCGGCGCATCCGGCGCACGTGCCGGTCGTAGCCGCCGGAGTCGATGAACTCGGCGAGGGTGAGCTGGTCCAGTGCGCTGGCCCAGCCCTCGCGTTCGCCCTTGGCGGCGAGCGCCCGGTCCACCAGGTGGTCGGGCAGCACCATCCAGCCGAGCCGCAGTGCGGGGGTCAGGCTCTTGCTGGTGCTGCCGAGGTAGACCACCCGCTCGGGGTCGAGGCCCTGGAGGGCGCCGACCGGCTGGCGGTCGTAGCGGAACTCCCCGTCGTAGTCGTCCTCCAGGACCAGCCCGCCGCGCCCGCGCACCCAGTCGACCACGGCGGCGCGGCGGCCCGGGTCCAGCGGGCCGCCGGTCGGGAACTGGTGGGCGGGCGTGAGCAGGGCCGTCCGGATCTCCGGGTGCCGGGCCAACTCGCCGGTCCGGGCGCCCTGTTCGTCGATCGGCAGCGGCACGGTGGGGACGCCCGCGGCGGCCAGCAGTCCGCGGTGGAAGCCCAGCCCGTACGCCTCGACGGCCAGCGGGCCGTACTCGGCGGGCGGCAGGACGGGGGCGGCGCCGTCGAAGAGCAGCCGCAGCGCGTGGGCGAAGCCGGAGCAGACCACGATCCGGTCGGGGTCGGGGCGCCCCCCCCGGGCGCGCGCGAGGTAGTCGGCGAGGACGGTGCGCAGTTCGCGCCGGCCCTGGGGATCGCCGGGCCCGAAGGCCTCGTTGGGGGCGGCGGTGAGGGCCCGGCGGGCGGCGGCGAGCCAGCCGGCGCGCGGGAAGGAGGCGGCGTCGGGTTGGCCCTGGCGCAGGTCGTGGGCGGGGCCGGGGCGGCGGGAGGGCCGGCAGGCCCGGGTGCGCGGGACGGGTTCGGCGCGGTCGGCGACGGTGGTGCCGGAGCCCTGACGGGCGGTCAGCCAGCCCTCGGCGACGAGTTCGGCGTAGGCCTCGGCGGCGGTGTTGCGGGCCAGGCCGAGGTCGGCGGCGAGGGCGCGGTAGGGCGGCAGCCGGGTGCCGGGGGCCAGTCGGCCGCTGCGGATCGCCTCGCGCAGCGCCGCCATCAGCGCGGCGCGGCGGCCGACGCCGGCGGGGAGGTCGAGGTGCAGGTCGTTGCCGGTCGGTTGGGCGGGCTCGGAGGGGTGCGTGCCCCGCGTGTCCGTCATGGACACGCACCCTACCGGCCGCCGTCCCGGGCCCTCCGGGCGGCTGCCCGCCCGCGGGCTACGGGCCCGGACTACGGACCACGGCACGACGGACTACGGCACGACGGTGACCGGCCAGCGGCCGGCCTTCACCAGCCGGACCGCCACCGAACCGATCACCTTGTGCCCGGCCTGCTCGGAGACGCCGACCACCACGGCGTCGGCGCGCAGCTCGTCCGCGAGCTTGGCGAGGCCGGTGTACGGGTCGCCGCGCACGGTCAGGAAGCGCCACTCCACCTTCCACACCTCCCGCACCCGCTGCTCGGCCTCGCGCAGCGCGGCCAGCAGCTCCTCGGCGATCTCCTGGGTCGTCTCCTCCACCGCGGCCCCGGCCAGGGCGGTCGCGGCGCCGAGGATCGGCTGGATGTACGCCACCGCGAGGACGGCGCCCTGCCGGCGGGCCAGTCCGGCGGCGTAGGCGGTGGCCCGCCAGGAGGAGTCGGAGCCGTCCAGGCCGGCCAACACCACGTCGGGGCCGTCGGTGCCCAGCTCGAAGCCGGCGGGCGCGGCCGCGGCCTCGTGGTCCGGGGCCCCGCCGTGCTCCCGGGCGCCGCCCGGCGCCCCGGCCGCGGCGGCCCCTCCGGCACCGGCGTCCGACGCCCCGCCCCGACCGGCGGCCGCCTCTCCCGCGTCCGCCGTGTCCGCTGCATCGCTCTCGTTGCTCATGCGGCCGAGGCTATGCCCGCCACGGGGAGTGACGGCAGGGGGCTCTCCGGGTGAGGGCTGTGGTGCGGGCCACCCGGGCCGGCGGCCGGAGCGGCCGGATCGGCACCGGGGGCTGGCCGGTCGTCACGCGCTGTCGACCGTGTGGGCGGGCTCACAGCGGTTCCGGGGCGGGTTCGGAGTGGCGCGGGCCACTTCCGGCGGCCTTTTGATCTTGGAAATAGGGGTAAATCGGTCGAAATCGCTACATTTCCTTGATCCTTACTTCCGGTAACAGGGCTCTGACGTGGCCAAACCTTCGAATCCTTGAAACCGCCGCCACCACCCCCGTAACTTCGAACCCGTTGCACCGAGCGATCCGCTCCGGCCGGGCCATCCGCCCCCGGGCAGGACGGTGCAGGACCACGCGAGTGACGTGTCCCCGAAACCGACGGCCTTCCGAGGGCCTGGTTCCGCGTGCTCGCAGCCCCCTCCGAAAGGAAATCCATGACCTTCCGTAACGAGACCGCCGCTGCCACCACCACTGCCACCCCGAAGCGCCGCAACCGCGTCCGGATGGCTCTGATGGCCGGGGCGCTCACCGCCCTGCCGGTGGCCGGCCTCGTCACGGCCACCAGCGCCTCCGCCGCGCCGGCCTCGGTCTGGGACAAGGTCGCCGCCTGCGAGGCGACCGGCAACTGGGCCATCAACTCCGGCAACGGCTTCTACGGCGGCCTGCAGTTCACCTCCAGCACCTGGGCCGCCTTCGGTGGCACCGCGTACGCCCCGCAGGCCCACCAGGCCACCAAGGCGCAGCAGATCGCCATCGGCGAGAAGGTGCTCGCCGCCCAGGGCCCCGGCGCCTGGCCGGTCTGCTCCGTCAAGGCCGGTCTGACCAAGTAAGGACCGCGCGCCACGAGGCCGCGAGCGCCTCCCCGAGTGGGGTGCGGCGGCCTCGTCGTGTCCGGGAGGGCCGTCGTGTCCGGTCCGGGAGGGCCGTCGCGTTCGGGACGGCCGGGCGCTCGGGAGGGCCGTCGCGTTCAGGCCGCCGGGGCGATCAGGCCGGCCGGGGTGTTCAGGCCGGCCGGGGCGGGAGCGGCAGCGGAACGCCCGGCAGGCCGTCGATGCTGGTGCCGACCAGCGGCTTGCCCTCGCAGTAGGCGCCGAACCCCTCCTCCCCCTTGCGGTCGAAGTACTGGGTGTGCAGGTCGCGGTCGGCGCGGTAGTCCATGAACGGCACCGCGTAGCCGCAGGAGTCGCTGACCCGCTCGACCCCGACCAGCACGATCGCCCGCAGCCCGGCGCCGTCCGCGGCCGGGTCGAAGTGGCCGAGCAGCTCGGCGAACCGCGGGTCGTCCCGGAAGACCGGTTCACCGCGCCCGTGCACCCGCACCACGTTCGGCGGGCCCTCGAAGGCGCACCACATCAGGGTGATCCGGCCGTTCTCCCGCAGGTGGGCCACGGTCTCGGCCTGCGAACCGCCGAAGTCCAGGTAGGCGAGGGTGAGTTCGTCGATCACCACGAGCGTCCCGGCGCGGCCCTTGGGCGAGAGGTTGACGTGTCCGTCGGCGGCCAGCGGAGCGGTGGCCACGAAGTAGACCGGCTGGCGCTCGATGAACTGCCGCAGCCGACCGTCGATCGCTTCGTACTGCTTTCCCATGGGCGCAAGTGTGCCCGCATCTCGGCAGGCAAGAAAGACCGGTCCGGCCGCTGAGACGATCCGGTCCGCCCGACGGTCCCGCGCGCCCGCCCGGGGGCGGGCCGACGCCGCTTACCATGGCCGTGCACCTGTCACCCGCCGGGCCGAGCACGGGAGTTGCGATGAGCCGGACCCTCCTCCCCGCCGGCGCACCCGGCACGGTCCTCGGCACCCCCGCCGCGCCGCTGCGCCCGTACGTCCTCGGCTACCGCGGCTACCGGCTGGCCCTGCGCCAGCCGCTCCGCCGGCTGGAGGTGCCGACGGACGTGCTCACCGTGGCGTTCGCCTTCGAGGGCACGATGAGCCTCACCGACGCCGTCTCCCCCGCGCCCGCCGCCGCCTTCGGCTCGGTCCCGGCCGGGCTGCGCCGCACCGCGACCATCGCCGAACACACGGGCGTGCTCCACGGGTTGGCCGTCTCGCTCACCCCGCAGGGCGCCTTCCGGGCGTTCGGGCCGCTGGCCGGGGAGCTCGGCGGGCACTGGGCCGAGGCCGGGGAGGTCCTGGGACCGCGGCTGCGGGCGCTGACCGACCGGCTGGCCCACGCCCCGAACTGGCCGGCCCGGTTCGCCATGCTGGACGGCTACTTCGGCGCGCTGTTCGCGTACGGGCCGGACTGGGACCCGTCCGTGCACTGGGTCTGGCGCCAACTGCGGCGCTCGCACGGGCTGGTGCCGATCGGCACCCTGGTCCAGGGCACCGGGTGGAGCCGCCGCCGGCTGGAGCTGCGCTTCCGCGAGCACCTCGGGCTGGCCCCCAAGCAGGCGGCCGGCATCCTGCGGCTCCAGCACACCCTCACCGTCCTGACCGCGGCGGAGGACCGGCCCGCCGGGGACCGCCCCGGAGGGGACCGGCTCACCGGCGCCGCGCTGGCCGCGCGCTGCGGCTACTACGACCAGTCCCACCTGGACCGGAGCTTCCGCGCCATGGTCGGCTGCTCGCCGCGGGAGTTCCTGGCCTCCCGGCGCACCGCCGCCGCCCTGCCCGAGCCCGCCGGCCGGGTCAGCGACCGGGTCGCCGGGCGGGTGACCAGCACCCTCCTGAACACCTGCGGCTGAGCACCTGCGGCTGAGCCCTGCGCCCCGGCGGGGGCGGAGGCCGGGTCATGGGCAGGCGTGCGCATTCGTACAAGACGCACCGGTGCCCCGCCCGGCACGCTCGAAGGGCCCGGCCGGTACGAGGGGACCGGCCGGTCACGGGGAGCGCGCGGGGACGGGGCGGGGCACGCGGGTGTCAGCCGGTCACCGCTTCATGTAGACGCTGTCCATGAACTCGATGATCTGCTGATCGGTCAGTCGCTGGCCGTCGCGGTGGCCCATCGCCAGGTCGGCCTCGCTGATCATGCCCACCAGCCGGTCCCCGTCGATCACCGGGATGCGCCGGATCTGGTGCTGCTCCATCTTGCGCAGCACCGTCTCCATGCTGTCCTCGGCGTGCACGCAGTGCAGGTGGCCGGAGAGTTCGATGGCCGTCATCGTCGCCGGGTCCTTGCCCTCCGCGATACATCGCAGCACGATGTCGCGGTCGGTGATGATGCCCTTCAGCTTCTGGTCGTCGCCGCAGATCGGCAGCGCGCCCACGTGCTTGTCGCGCATCATCTGCGCGGCCTCCGCGAGCGTCTGGTGGGCGCCGATGCACTGGGCGCCGGTGTGCATGATGTCTCGGGCGGTGGTCACGGGGACTCCTTCGTCGTCGGGCTCCCCCCGCTGGTCCCCCCGCGTCCCCCCGGCGGCGCTCCCGGGCTCCCACCGTCGGAGCGGGAGGGGGTGACCGCGCCCTCACCATAAGCAACCCGGCCCCCGCCCGCGACCGCACCCGGAGCGGGCGGGGCGCCGAGCCGTCCGGGCGGGGCGCGGGGGGCGGCCGCAGAGTGGAGGCAGCACAGTTCGCGCTCCCCGAGGAGTGAGCCATGGACGCCACCGAGACCCCCGCCCCGCAGGTCTGGCCCAGCCTGCGCGCCACCGACGCCCGCGCCCTGATCCGCTTCCTGGTCGACGCCTTCGGCTTCCAGGAGGTCGTCGCCTACGGCGAGGGCGAGTTCGTCGCGCACGCCGAACTCGCCTGGCCCGAGGGCGGCGGCGTGATGCTCGGCTCCGACCGCGAGACACCCGAGGGCGCCGAGCCCTGGCCGGGTCGGCCCGGCTGCTTCACCGCGTACGTGGTCACCGCCGACCCGGACGGCGTGCACGCCCGCGCGGTGGCCGCCGGGGCCCGGATCACCACCCCGCTGTCCGAGACCGACTACGGCTCGCGCGACTTCGCCGCCGCCGACCCGGAGGGCAACCGCTGGTACTTCGGCACCTACCCGGGCTCGCCCCGGCCGGTCCCCCGCCCGCAGCCGTAGCGCGGGGCCCGGAGCGCCCTCGGCCCTGACCCGGGGCCCGGAGCGGGCGGGCCCGAAGCGGGGCAGACTGGCTGCGGGGCACCCCACCGGAGGCATCGGAGGCGGACCGTGCCGCAGATGACGGTGGACGGGCGCACCCTCGCCCTCTCCCACCTCGACAAGGTGTACTACCCGCGCACCGGCACCCCGAAGGGCGAGGTGCTGCGCTACTACGCCGCCGTCCACACCGCGCTGCTCCCGCACCTGCGCGACCGCCCGGTCTCCTTCCTGCGCTGCCCGGACGGCGTCGAGGCGGAGGTGTTCGTCGCCAAGAACCCGCCGCCCGGCACCCCGGACTGGGTGCGCACGGTCAACGTGCCGAGCACCACCGGCGAGCTGCGCCAGCTGGTGCTGGAGGACGGCGCGGCCCTGCTGGCGGTGGCCAACCTGGGCTGCCTGGAACTGCACGTCCCGCAGTGGCACGCGGCGGCACCCGCCCTGGCCGACCGGCTGGTGCTGGACCTCGACCCCGGCGAGGGCGCCGACGTGCTGACCTGCCGTACGGTCGCCCTGCTGCTGCGCGAGCGGCTCGCGGCGGACGGCCTGGCGGCCTGGGTGAAGACCTCCGGTTCCAAGGGCCTGCACCTGCTGGTCCCGATCGAGCCCACGCCGAGCGCCCGGGTCTCCGCCTACGCGAAGGCGCTGGCCGCCGCCCTGGAGGCCGAGCGCCCGGAGCTGGTGGTGCACACCATGGCCAAGGCCCGCCGCCGCGGCCGGGTGCTGGTCGACTGGTCGCAGAACAACGCCAAGAAGACCACCGCCGCGCCGTACACCCTGCGGGCCCGGCCGCTGCCGACCGTCTCCACCCCGCTGGACTGGGCGGAGCTGGAGCGGGCCGCCGAGGAGCGGGACCTGGTCTTCACGCTCGCCGAGGTGCCCGACCGGCTGGCCGCGCACGGGGACCTGCTCGCCCCGCTGCTGGACGAGGAACGGGCCCGGCCGCTGCCCTCGGCGCCTTCCGCGTCCGCGGCACCCTCCGCTTCCGGACCCGAACCGCCGCCGCAGCGGCCGCGCCAGGTGCTGCACCCGCCCGTCGAGGTGATGCGCCCGGCCGCCGTGACCGCCGTCCCGCCCGCCGACGGCCTGGGCGGCGGGGGCGTGCAGTACGAGCTGAAGCTGGACGGCTTCCGCTGCGTCGTCTTCGCCCGCGGCGAGCAGCCCGCGTACCTCCAGTCCCGCAGCGGCCGCGACCTCGCCCCCGAGTTCCCGGCGATCGCCGCCGCCGTCGCCCGGCTGCCCGAGGGGCTGGTGCTGGACGCCGAGCTGGTCGCGTGGCGCGGCGGCCGGTTCGCCTTCGAGGAGCTGCTGCGCACCCGCCGGGCCCGGGCGGCCGCGCCCGAGGTGGCGCTCGGCCTGATCGCCTTCGACCTGCTGGCGCTGCCCGGCCGGGACGTCCGCCGGCTGCCGCTCACCGACCGCCGCCGGCTGCTGCTCGCCGCCCTGGCCGACGTCCCGCCGCCGATCCAGCCGGTGCTGGCCACCACGGACCGGGCGGAGGCGCTGGAGTGGATGGAGCGGCTCGCCGACACCGGGGTGGAGGGCCTGGTCTGCAAGGCCGCCGCCGCGCCGTACCGCCCGCGCGGTGCGAGCCGGGTGTGGGTCAAGTACCGCCGCAGCGACACCCTGGACGCCACCGTCCGCGCCGTCACCGGACCGGCCGCCCGCCCGCACGCGCTGGTCCTCCAGCTCGACGACGGCCGGGTGTTCCTGACCACCCCGCGGCTCACCCCGGTCCAGTCCCGCGAGGTCGCCGAGGTCGCCCGGCCGCTGCTCGGACCACCCGCCACCGACCCCGACCACGGGCCGGTCCACCCGCTGACCGCCCCGCTCCGCGCCGAACTCACCCTCACCGGCCGGCCGCCCACCGCCACCTTCGTCCGGCTCCGGGGCGACTGACGGCCCCCGGCGGGTCCGTCACACGGCCCCCGGCGGCCCGTCACCGCCGCTGTTCCGGGCCCGTCACCGCCACCGTCACCGCCGCCGCTTCGCCGCCGCGTGGGCGAACTCCGTCACGAAGGCGTCGTCGAACAGCGGCAGGTCGCCCGGCTTGCGGCTGGTGACCAGCGGGCCCGGGCCGTCGTGGCAGACGTGGACCGCCTCGTCCACCCACTGCGCGCCCGCGTTGACCAGGTCGGTGCGCAGGCTGGGCCAGGAGGTGAGGGTGCGGCCGCGCACGGCGTCGGCCTCGATGAGCGTCCAGGCCGCGTGGCAGATCGCCGCGACCGGACGGCCGGCCGCGCAGCAGGCGTGCACGAAAGCGACCGCCGGCCGGTCCAGCCGCAGCCGGTCGGGGTTGGCGACACCGCCGGGCAGCACCAGCCCGTCGTAGTCGGCCGGGTCGGCCTCGGCGACCAGGGCGTCCACCGCGAAGGTGTCGCCCTCGGCGTGGTGCCGGACGGTCCGGACCCGGCCCTCGGCGGTGGACAGCAGCCGCGGGGTGCCGCCGGACTCGGCGACCGCCTGCCAGGGGTCGGTCAGCTCGACCTGCTCGGCCCCGTACGGCGCGACCAGGAAGGCGATCGTCCGGCCGGTGAGCGTGGTGGACGGCCAGCCCATGGCGCGCCGCTCAGCGCGGGTGCGGGGCGGTCAGGTCGACGGCCGCGGGCGGGGCGGAGCTGAGCCTGGCACGCGGGCAGTCGAGGTGGACGGCGCGGACGAGGTGGTCGAGCCGGGCGATCAGCCCGGCCGGGACGAGCACCCGGGTGCCGGGCACCCAGGGCGCGGCGTCGACCAGCAGGTGGTCCCCGGCGTCCTGTTCGACCCGGCCGACCGGGCCGTCGGTGGCGAGCACCTCGTACCCGACCAGCGCGAGGTCGGCGGCGGGATGGGAGCCCGGGCGGTACTCCCACAGGTCGGTGGTCATCGCGTCACGCCTCCGGACGGTCCCAGGGGCGCCGCTCGCGGCGCTCCCGGCGTTCCCGGGCCTCCGCCGGGTCCACCGGTTCGGTGCCGCCGCGGCCCGCACGCCGGCGGCGCAGCAGCTCGGCGGTGGCCGCCGCGGCCGCCACCGTGGCCACCCAGACCACGCCGAGAGCGACCAGCACGGCGGTGGCCGGGGTCCGGACGCCCACGCCGAGGCAGATCGCCGTCATCACCAGGGCGGTCAGCACCACCCCCGCCGAGATCCTGCGCCCGATGCCGCGCAGCACGCGCCGGCCCCGGCCGGGCGGCCTGGCGCCCATCGTGCTCAACTTCCGGTCGAGCCGTGTGTCCTGGCGCAGATCGGACTCGATCTCCTCGAGGAGCCGCCGCTCCCATCCGCTCAACGCGGGTCCGTCCATCTCGGTCACCTCCGACACCTCCGGTGACGTGCTCGCACCCGGCGGTTGCCCGGTACGGGCAGGCGCTAACCGTTCCGGTCACCGCCTGTTCCGGCGCCGACGGACCCGAAGGCCCGGGGGCGGCCGAGCAGGCTGTCGTCCAGGACGCCCAACAGGGCGGCGGCGCCGCGGTGGACCTCGGCCGCGCCCGCCGCCCGCAGTTCCGGGCCGGTGTCCCGGCCCGCCGCCACGGCGACGCACGGCACCCCGGACCGCCGCGCCGCCCGGACCTCGCGCACGCTCCCGGCGACGGCCACGGCGTGCGAGGGGCTGCCGCCCACCAGGTCCAGCGCGGCCCGCACCGGGTCGCCCCCGGGATCGGCCACGGTCAGCGCCGGAGCGCCGGCGGGCCCGGGGCCGGTCAGCACCACCGTCCACCCCCGGGCGGCGCACTCGCGCAGCAACTCGGCACCGCCGGGCAGCGCGGGCTGCCACCAGTCGGTACCGAAGAGAGCCGCCGAGACCACCGTCATGACCACCGCTTCCGTTCGCGGGCGACGCACCGAACGCTCCCTTCCAGGTTAGGTCGCTCCCCCGCCGCGCGCCCCCGCGCCCGGGGCCCGTGCGGACGTCCGCACGGGCCGGTGCCCACCCGGGCCGGCGCCACCCCGACCCGGCGCCACTCCGGTCAGGCGTCCGTCGGCACGCCCGCGTTGGTGAGGACCTCGCGCGCCGGCAGCGCGACGCTCGCGGCGGCGGTCAGTCCGGTGGCCGCCAGATGGGCGTCCGCGATCCGCAGCCCGGCCGCGTACCCGGCGAAGTCCGGCAGCCCCACCGGCTCGCAGCCCAGGAGCCGCGCCGTCGCGTCGCCGTGCACGTACGGGGGCAGGTTCCCCATCCCGGTGACGTCGATCCCGGCGGTGACCTTCCGGTAGGAGCGCTCCAGCTCCGCGCCGGTCAGCGCCGTCGCCCACGGACCCATCGCCTGCTCCCCGGCGAGCTCCCGGACGAACGCCTCGGCCAGGCCCTCGGCGACGACCTGCTCGCCGACGGTGACGGTCGCCGGGTTCCAGACCACGTTGGCGTAGCGCACGTTGTGGTGCAGCTCGTGGGCCGCCGCGTAGCCGATCTTGGCCAGGGCGGTCTCGGTGGGCCACATGACCAGCTGGATCGCGCCCGGGAACCCGCCCATGCCGAAGTAGCCGCCGCTGCGGACGGTCAGGTGCTCGTCGTCGGGATTGCCGAGCACCAGGACGACGTGCACCGTGTCGGCGTGCGCGACCCCGGGCACGGCACCGTCGATCCGTTCCCACGCGGCGGCGAGCGCCTCCTCGATCCGCGGCCAGACCCCGGCCTCGCGCATCCGCCGCACGGCGGGCAGGTACCGGTCGTCCTCCCGGTCGACCCGGCAGCCGCTGCCCATCCGCTGGTGCGTCCCGACCAGGTCGGCCTCGCCCAGCACCGCGGACATCACGCCCTCCAGCGGGCGGTACAACTCCCTCAGGGCATCCGGCCGTTCCGCCACCGGACGCCGGAACATGTCGAGCATCGCGCTCGCCGTGTCATGAACGATGATCTTCATGCCCCGGACGCTAGGCCCTCCCGTTACGTGAGGGTCAACAGGCTTCGCCGCCGGCCTCCGAAAAGTACTGGTCCGGCCCGCGCCCCTGGCCCTAGGGTGGCGCTCCGTCACATTGGTCCAGTCCAGGAGTCCGTTCCCGATGCCCACTCCCGCCGTGTACCGCTCGCCGAGAGCGCTCGCCGTCGCCGCCACCACCCTGCTCGCCGTCTGCGGCGTCGAGGCCCTCGTCAACCTCGGCACGGCCTTCCGCCTCCACCTGCAGGTCGGCGACCTCGCCGCCGGCGTGGAACTGTCCGGCGGATCCTCGCCGTTGGACACGGCGAACCTCTACGACAACATCCGCACGCTCGAGCTGGTGACGACGGTGGCGACGGCGGTCGTCTTCATCGTCTGGTTCCACCGGGTCCGGGTCAACGCCGAGGTCTTCGCCCCGAACGGCCACCGGTTCCGGCGCGGCTGGGCCATCGGCGGCTGGTTCACCCCGGTGGTCGCTCTCTGGTTCCCCCGGCAGATCGCGGGCGACACCTGGTGCGCCAGCGCCCGGCCGGACGCCTCCGGGGTGCGCCCGACCATCCCGTCGCACCTGGTCAACCTCTGGTGGGCCACCTTCCTGCTGACCAATGTGCTCGACCGGATCGGCAGCCAGTACCTCGACTCGGCGCAGTACGCGGACTCCTACCAGGAGGCGCTGGCCTGGCTGATCGCCTCCGACGCGGTGGAGGTGGCGGCCGCGGTCTTCGCCGTCCTGGTCGTCCAGCGGCTGACGGCCATGCAGGAGGAGCGCTTCGCCGAGTCCGCCGCCCCCGTGTTCGGGGCCTACGGCGGCACCGTCCGGGGCTGAGCCCGCCGCGGTTCGAGGGCCCGCCCGCGGCTCCAGGCCCCGCCTGGCGGGGGCGGGCCCTCAGTCCGTGAACGGGTCCGAGGCGAGCCGGGCGTGGAGGTGCTCGTCGGTGTAGACGCCCCCGCCGTAGGTGTAGGAGCCGCGCAGGGTGCCCTCGTAGGGGAAGCCGGCCCGCTCGGCGACCCGGCAGGAGTTCTCGTTGGCGACGGCGTGGAAGAGCTCGACGCGGCGGACCCCGGCATGCTCCACCGCCCAGCGGGTGACGGCGGTGGCGGCCCGGGTGGCCAGGCCCCGGCCGCGGGCGGCGGCGACCAGCCAGTAGCCGATCATGGCCACCCCGTCGTCCCGGTTGGTCCACCCCAGGTAGACGTTGCCGCACAGGCCGCCGTCGGCGGCGTCCAGGACGGCGAAGGAGGCCGCGGTGCCGTCGGCCCAGCGCTCGGCGCAGCGGTCCAGGTAGGTCTCGGCGACGACCGGGCCGGAGCTGCTGAGCGGGCTCCAGCGGGCGACGGCCGGGTCCGCCGCGGCCGCGAGCAGGGCGGGCACGAGGCCGCCGGGCACGTCGAGGTCACGCCCCCACGGGCGCAGCAGGGCGTCGCCGAGGTCGAGGACGGCGGGGCGGAAGACGCGCCGGTCGGTGCCGGGATCGCTGATCGTCATCCCGTCTTCCTATCCCCCGCCGCCCGGCGCCCGCCAGCGAATATTCCGGTGCGGGCGAAGGGCGGCCGAGCGCGAGGGCGGGGAGCCGCCGCCCCCGCGCGGGGCAGGGGTCAGATCCGGGCCAGGTAGCCGTTCTCCACCAGCCAGAGCACGTTCAGCCTGGCCGGGCCGCCGGGCAGCAGGGCGCCGTCGAGCTGGTACTGCAGGCCCCAGCCGGGCTGGTTGAACCACGGCGCGATCGGGCCGGCGTGCACCGTGAAGGCCTTGACCACCTTGTAGTCGTGGTAGTTGCAGGCGGCCGGCGGGTTGCCGTCCAGGCTCTGCGGCGGGATGGCGCGGTTGGCGTAGGGCAGGCCCTCGGGGGCGAGGAAGGCGCCGTACTCGCTGCCGTAGCGGTCGATGTTCTGGTTCGGGTACAGCGTGAGCTCGAACTCGATCGGGCTGCCGTCGGGGAGGGTGACGTAGCCGTCGGCCGGCGGGTACTTCCAGCCGCCCTTGCCGCCGTTGCCGGCCGGGTCGTAGTACTCGGCCAGGAAGCCCTGCTCGCTCGCGCCGCCGGTGCGCTGGTAGCCGGCGAGCTGGCGGCCGACCGGGCCGGTGGTCGGGAGGTCCGCGGGGCCGAGGCGGGCGTCGTCCCCGTGGAAGGCGGCGGAGCACTGGTCGGAAGGGGTGGCCGCCGGGGCCGCGACGGCGGCGGGGGTGCTCACGGCGGTGAGGGCGGCGGCCGCGGCGAGCGGCGCGACGAACAGGCGAAGGCGAAGGCGCACGGTGTCTCCGTCGAACGGGTCAGCAGTCGAGGAAGGAGCCACGGAGGGGTGTGGTGCTCACCCTCCGTGGCTGGTTCGACACCAGGCAATCGGATCTTCTGATCATTCGTCAATACGATCCATGCGGCTGCACGTTCGACCCGGCGGATTCGGCCGAACCCGGGACACCGGGGCCGCCCACCCACGAGGATGAGCGGTCCGGCACCGCACGGCCACGTCCGCCGCACGCTCACGTCCGCCGCACGGTCACTTCCCCGGGGCGACCCGTCCGATCAGGTGGAGCAGCCGGTCGAGGGCGTCCTTGGAGTTCGGCTCGGTCAGGTTGACCATCAGCCGGAACGCCACCTTCAGCAGCGCCGGGTGGCCGAGCCCGGCGGCCCCGGCCGCGGCGAGCAGCTTCGGGCGGCCCAGCAGGTCGGCGGCCAGGCGGCCGAGCGCGAAGTAGCCCGCGTAGGCGGAGCGCAGCGCCTGCGGGTAGGCGCGCAGGGCGAGTTCGCGGCCGCGGTCGGTGCGGCGGGCGAGGGCCTGGACGATCGTCTCGGCGGCGTAGCGGCCGGACTCCATCGCGTAGGCGATGCCCTCCCCGGTGCCCGGGCTGACCGTGCCGCCCGCGTCGCCGACCAGCAGCAGGCCGTCGGCGTAGTGGGGTCGGCGGTTGAGGCCCATCGGCAGGGCGGCGCCGCGGATCGGCTCGGTGACCGCGTCGGGGGTGTAGCCGTACTCCGGCGGCAGGCGGTCGCACCAGCGGCGCAGCAGGTCCCGCCAGTCCACCTCGGCCTTGGCGGTGTCGAGGACCCCGAGGCCGACGTTGGCGGTGCCGTCGCCCATGCCGAACACCCAGGCGTAGCCGGGGAGCAGGCGCCGCGCCGGGTCGTTGGGGTCGCGCAGGTCGAGCCAGGCCTCCAGGTAGCGGTCGTCGTGCCGCGGGGTGGTGAAGTACGTCCGGTACGCGACGCCCATCGCGCGGTCGGTGCGGCGGTAGCGCCGCATCGCCACCGACAGCCGGGTGGAGTTGCCGTCGGCGGCGACCACGATCGGCGCCCGGTAGGCGACCGGCCGGCGCTCCTCCCCCAGCTTGGCGGTGACGCCGGTGATCCGGCCGGTCCGCTCGTCCAGCAACGGGCCCGTCACATTGGCGCGTTCGACCACCCGGGCGCCGGCCGAGGCGGCCTTGCGGGCGAGCAGTTCGTCGAAGTCGGCGCGGCGCCGGACGAGGCCGTACCCGGGGTAGGCGGAGAGCTCGGGCCAGTCGAACTCGATCGAGCGGTGCCCGGCGATCAGCCGCAGGCCCCGGTTGTGCAGCCAGCCGGCCTCCTCGGAGACGTCGATCCCGAGGTCGGTCAGCTGCTTGACGACGCGCGGGGTGAGGCCGTCCCCGCAGACCTTCTCGCGCGGGAAGGCGGACTTCTCCAGCAGCAGGACGTCCAGTCCGGTGCGGGCGAGGTGGGCGGCGGCGGTGGAGCCGGCCGGTCCGGCGCCGACCACGATCACGTCGGCGCTCTCCTCGCTCCCGACGGCCTCCTCGCCCCCGACGGCGGTCTTCCCGGGCCGGACGGTCCCCTCCCGGGCGGTCTCCTCAGGCCGGACGGTCTGCTCTGGACCGGGCATCGCACTCTCCCACGGTTCGGATCGGCTGTTCACGCGGCGGAATCCTCGGACTGGGCGGTTCCGGACGGACGATAGAGAACCCCGGCACCCGCCCGCCGCCCCGACACGCAGGCCGCCGCCGTGAACCGGTCAATACCGGCCACCGCGGCCGTCCCGGTCCACCCGCCGGACCGGACCCCGGAGTTGACCGGCCGACCGATTCGAACGCACACGAATATCTGACAACCGTGTCATCAGATCGTTGTAATGAACTAGTCGGGCTAATCGTCCAGAGCGATGCATTCCGGCCAAACCTCCCTTGCGTCCCGTCCTCCGCTGCGGGAACTTGTGTGCCCCTCGCGTCGCACGACACCGGCTCCCGCCGAACGGCCGACCAGAGACTCCCTGCCACCGCGCGGGCCCGTCCCGGCCTGCCGTACCCGATGGAACTCAGATGCACCTCCGCTCCACCGCCGCGCGCTCCCTGGTGGCCGTCCCGACCGCCGCCGCGCTCATGCTGCTCGCCCCCGCCGCGCACGCCGCCGCGGGCGGCAAGGGCGGCGCCCCCGGCAACAACGGCACCGTCAAGATCCACGACGCCGCCACCGGCCAGGAGGACGTGCGCAACGAGCCCAAGGTCTGCACCTTCTACCTGGACTCCTTCGGCTTCGACGCCGGCCAGGACGTGATCTGGGCGATCTCCACCGTCGGCGGCGGCCCCAAGGGCGAGAAGCTGGTCGCGTACGGCGACATCCCGGTCGACGGGCACGGGCACGTGCGGACCGAGGACATCCACCTGCCGGACGGCCACTACAAGCTCTACTGGCAGTCGGTCGAGCTGGTGGACGGCAAGCTGCCGGCGAAGCCGAAGCTCAACAACCCCAAGCACAAGGTGTTCAAGGTCGACTGCGGCGCGCAGAGCCCGACCCCGACCGGCAAGCCCTCGACCCCGGTGACGCCGACCCCGGTCAAGACGCCGCCGACCGGCCCGACCTCGGTGCCCACGCCGTCGGTCCCGGCGACCGCGCCCGCCACCACGCCGGCCTCGCCGAGCCCGAGCGCGAGCACCGGCACGAAGCCCACCGAGACGCCGAAGCCCCCGGTGCCGCCGACCGCCACCCCGACCACCCCGGCGGCCACCGCTCCGGTGACGCCCCCGGCCACCGCTCCCGCCACCACCCCGGCGACGCCCCCGGCCACCGAGCAGCCCACCGAGGAGCCGACCACCGCGCCCACCGGCGCCCCGAGCCCGGCCCCGTCGACCCCGCCGACCGCCACCGTGCCGGTGCACGTCCCGACCACGGAGACCCCGGTCAACCCGGAGGAGCCGCTGATCGTGCCCGAGAAGGTCAGCGTGCCCACCCCGATCCCGGGCGCCCCGTCGGACGGCAAGAAGCTGGCCACCACCGGTAGCGACGGCACCCTGCTCTACGCGGGCGCCGGCACCGTGCTGCTGCTGGGCGGCGCGGGTGCGGTGGTCTACGCCCGCCGTCGCCGCACCAGCTCCTGAGGCACCCGCCCGGGTACGTCCCGGGCGGTCCGCCGCGTAGGTCCTGTCCGGTCGATCTTGGCGGATCAGCCCGATCGGCCGGCCAGGGCCTGAGCCGCGGCACCACTGAGCCCCTGGCCCGCGAGCAGCTGCGGGACCAGGGGCTCCCTGTCGTTCCACGGCGCGCACCCCCTCGGGGGTTCACCGGCGGTCGCACCCGGCTCGACGAGGGGCCCTGGCCACGGGGGTGAGCCAGGGCCCTCATCCGGTACCACGGCCACCACCCCCTCCCGGGTTCACCACCGGCCCCACAGATCCCACGAGCCCCGCGGTCACCGTCGGGTCCCGACCCCGGGAACGCCGGAAGCCCCTGGCCGCACGGGGGAACGGGCCAGGGGCTTCCATCCGGGTCTACGGCCGGCGGCCCCTCACGGGTTCAGCGCCAGCACCACGTACCCCGCGAGCACCGCCAGGTGCACCGCGCCCTGCAGCGGGGTCGCCCGGCGCGGGATGACCGTGAGGGTGAGCAGCACGACCGTCAGGGCCAGCAGCACCATGTGCGCCGGGTCGAGTCCGAGGACGAGCGGGCCGGAGAGCCAGCTGGAGGCGATCGCGACCGCCGGGATGGTCAGGCCGATGCTGGCGAGCGCCGAGCCGAGGGCGAGGTTGAGGCTGGTCTGCACCCGGTTGCGGACGGCCGCGCGCAGCGCCGCGATGGTCTCCGGCAGCAGCACCATCATGGCGATCACCACGCCGACCACGGCGTGCGGGAGCCCGGCGTCGTCCACCGCCTTCTCGATGGTCGGCGAGACGCCCTTGGCCAGGCCCACCACCGACACCAGGGCGACGGCGAGCAGCAGCAGGCTGACGCCGGCGGCCCGCAGGGTGGGCGGGGAGGCGTGCTCCTCCTCGGCCAGCACCCGGCCCTCGGGGGTGACGGGCAGGAAGTAGTCCCGGTGCCGGACGGTCTGGGTGGCGACGAACAGCCCGTAGACCACCAGCGAGGCGGTGGCCGCGAAGGTGAGCTGGGTGGTCGAGAACTGCGGGCCGGGCGAGCTGGTGGTGAAGGTCGGCAGGACCAGGCTGAGGGTCGCCAGGGTGGCGATGCAGGCGAGCGCGGCGCCGGTGCCCTCGGCGTTGAACACGGCGGTCCGGTACTTGACGGCGGCGACCAGGATGGACAGCCCGAGGATGCCGTTGCAGGTGATCATCACGGCGGCGAAGACGGTGTCCCGGGCCAGCGTGGCGGACTTGTCCCCGCCGTCGGCCATCAGCGTCACGATCAGCGCGACCTCGATCACGGTGACCGCCACCGCGAGGACCAGTGATCCGAAGGGCTCCCCCGACCAGTGGGCGATGACCTCGGCGTGGTGCACCGCGGACAGCACGGCGCCCACCAGGAAGCAGGCGACCACCGCCACCACCCAGCCGGGCAGTTCCTTGTGCCAGGTCAGGGCGAGGACGAGGAACGACACCACCGGGACGACGACGGTCCATTGCGCGGCAGCGGAGCGGAGCTTCGTGATCATGCCGCCGAGGATCCCAGACCGGAGGCCCGTCACCCGGGTGCCCGCGCCGGGATTCGCGGGGATGTGGGATAACTCATCCCATTTCGCCGGTCACCCGCCGTAGTCGCGGAGATACCGAAGCACTTTGTCGACATGTCGCTGAACGCGTTCCGGGACGCCTCCGGCGGTCGCCACGGTCTTGTCGCTGGTCCGGTAGGCCGCCGCGACCAGGGCGGGCAGCTCGCGGGTGAAGCCGTGGCGCTTCATCTGCTGGTCGAGCCAGCAGGCGTAGTTGCCCATCGCGGCGATCGCGTCGCCCGGGTCCCAGTACGAGGTGGCGCCGGGGTGGGTGGCGGCCCTGCCCCAGGACTCGAAGACGGACGGCGTCCACATGGCGATGCCGTACTCGCCGGTCTCCGGGCGGGCGGCGGCCGGGTCGAAGCCGCTCTCCGCCTTCAGCATGGCCGCCAGCAGCACCGGGGTGACCTCCGGCTCGGGGCAGCGCCGCGCCGCGGTCTCGATCATGCCCCGGTAGGCCGTCGGGACGTCCGAGCCGGCCGGGATCGCCCCGGGCGACGGGGGCACCGCACGGTGGACGGCGCCCGGACCGCCGGGCTCCGGGCCGCCCGCCAGGGCCAGGACGGCGAGCCCGCAGGCGAGCAGGCCCGCACCGGCCCGGACGGCGGCGCGCCGCCCCCGACCCGGCGGGGCGACGGCCCGCGCGACCAGCACGGCCGGCACGGTCCGGGCGCGCTCCTCCCGGCCGGGGGCGAGGCAGGCGGTGACG
>NZ_JBEXJK010000147.1:0-18780 GCF_040609095.1 Kitasatospora sp. NPDC004799 | reverse complement strand
ACGGTCTCCGGCCAGGCCCCAGGGTTGGACCACGGCGGTGTCCGGGCTCAGGCGGTACATCGACTTGACGGGGTAGACGTGGAGTCCGGGGGCCTCTCGCCGTCAGGAGCGCGGGCGGGCGGAGGTCACCACACCACGGGCAGGGAGCTGATGCCGTGCACCAGCATGCCCGAGGGGCGCGGCAGGTCCTCGGGGGCCACCGCCAGCTTCAGGGTGGGGAAGCGCTGGAACAGCGAGCCGATGGCGATCTGGAGCTCCAGCCGGGCCAGGCCGGCACCGATGCAGTAGTGGGTGCCGTGGCTGAACGCGAAGTGCGGGTTGCTCGGCCGGTGGAAGTCCAGCTCGTCCGGGTCGGTGAACTGGCGGCGGTCGCGGTTGGCCGAGGCCAGGCCGGGCAGCACCGCGGAGCCCTTGGGGATCACCACGCCGCCCAGTTCGAGCTCCTCGGTGGTGATCCGCAGCAGCCCCTCGTCGCCCGGCGGGTAGGCGCGCAGCAGCTCCTCCACCGCGGCGTCGATCAGCTCGGGGTTCTCCCGCAGCTCGGCCAGCCGCTCCGGGTTGGTGAGCAGCGCGACCACGCTGTTGGCGATCTGGTTGACGGTGGTCTCGTGGCCGGCCACCAGCAGGCTGATCCCGAGGAAGATCAGCTCCTCGTGGTCGAGCCGGTCGCCGTCCTCGTCGTGGATGGAGACCAGGGCGGACAGCAGGCCGTCGTCCGGCTGCTCCCGCTTGGCCGCGACCAGCTCGGAGAGGTAGGTGAACAGGCCGACCTGGGCCTCCAGCATCTCCTCCTTGGTGCGCGAGGTGGTCGCCAGGAACGCGCTGGACCAGGCGGAGAACTTCTCCCGGTCCTCGAACGGCACCCCGAGCAGCTCGCAGATCACGGTCACCGGCAGCGGGAAGGCGAGCGCCGGGATGAGGTCCACCGGCCCCTCGCTCGCCGCCATGGCGTCCAGCAGCGCGTCGGTGTGCTCCTGGATCCGCGGCCGCAGGGCGGCCACCCGGCGGACGGTGAACTCCCGGGAGACCAGCTTGCGGACCCGGGTGTGCTCCGGCGGGTCCATGTTCAGCAGGCTCTTGAACTTCTGCGGAGCCGCCGCCAGCCGGGGCGCGCCGTCCTCCAGGGTGGCGGCCCGGCTGAAGCGCGGGTCCGAGAACACGGTGCGCACGTCGTCGTAACGGGTGACCAGGTACGCGTGGTCGCCGCTGGGCATGCGCACCTCGGCCACCGGCTGGTTCTCCCGCAGGTGGCCGTAGAACGGGCAGGCCTGCATCGCGGAGGGGCGCTCGAACGGGTAGTTCGGCACCTCCTGGCCGTCCGGGGCGGGTGCGGCGTCGGGCTGTGCGGTCATCGGTCGTTCCTTTCCTAGTCGGTGGTTGTCCGTCAGCTCACGGAGCCCGTGCGGTGCGGGGCCACGGGCAGGACGGCGCGTCCGCTCCGGTGCGCGTCCTGGAGCGGGTAGTAGATGCCGGCGACGATCCTGCGCTTGAGGAAGTCGTTGGAGCTCACCAGGCGGTAGGCCAGCCGGCGCAGCGCCACCGGGACGGGGTCGCTCAGCGCGAACGCCCGTTCCTGGCGCATCTGGAGGCCGCGGGAGCGGGCCACGTGCCCCTCCCGTACGTGCTGGAACCGCCGGCAGGCGGCGTGCAGCGCGCCCGGTCCGCCGCCGGCCAGCGCCTTGGCGACCAGCGGTGCCAGGACCACCGCGTCGGCGATCGCGTGGTTGACGCCCTGCCCCAGCACCGGGGTCAGGGTGTGCGCGGCGTCGCCCACCAGCACCAGGCCGGGCTGCGACCAGCGCGGCACCACGGTGGTGAAGATGTCCAGCATCGAGGTGTCCGACCAGCTGGTGACGGACTCCCGCACCCCGGCGGAGACCGCCGGGGCGAGCTCGTCGACCCGGGCGTACAGCGACTCGATGCCCTGCTTGCGCATCTCGCGCAGCCCGCCCTTGGGGATGTTGAAGCCCACCCGCACCAGGTCGGGCACGGTCGGGATGAACAGCCCGTGGCGGTCGCCCTGGATCCGGACCCGGTAGGTGTGCGGGTCCCAGGCCTTGGGCTGCGGCACCTTGAACCAGACGAAGTCCCGCTCCAGCGGGATCTTCTCGTACGGCAGCCCCGCCATCTCGCGGACCTTGCTGAACCGGCCGTCGGCCGCCACCGTCAGGGCCGCGTGGATGTCGGACTCGCCCTCGGGGCCGCGGACCCGGACACCGGTCACCGTCCCGCCGTCGCGCAGCAGTTCCACCGCGGTGGTCCGGCGCAGCAGCGTGAAGCCCGGCAGTGCGGCGGCCTCGTCGGCCAGCGCGGTCAGCAGCGGGGGCTGCGGCAGCTCCATCGGGAACGGGCAGGGCTGGTCGAAGGCCGCGAACTCGGCCTTCAGCACCGGCCGTCCGCCGTCGAGGATCTCCATCCGGTGGGTTTCCAGGGTGCTGTCCCGGACCTTGTCCAGGATGCCGAGCCGCTCCAGCAGCCACACCGAGTCCGGCGAGATCGACTCGCCCCGGAACGAGCGGTTGAAGTGGACGCTCTGCTCCACCACGGTGACCGACACCGACCGGCGGGCCAGTTCCAGCGCCAGCGTCAGCCCGGCGGGGCCGGCGCCGACGATGCACACCTGGGTGCTCACCGGCCTGGATCCGGCCGTATCAGTCATGGCTTGCTCCTCGCGTGGGTGGTGGGTCCGGAGGCACGGTCTCGGCCACCACCCTTCGCGGACCGGCTAAAGCCCTCCTTGCGAAGCCCCCCGGGAGCGCGCGCAAGGGCGCCTTAAGAGGGGCCGCGCAGGCTCGGCCCGTCCACCGGAGGCAGCGAAGGAGAGACCGTGACCGCGGTTGTGAACACCCCCGCCGGCGAGCGGACCGGCCCGCTGGAGCGGCTGCGGGCCCTGCACGGCGAGGGGCGGCTGGTCGAGGAGTACCGGCAGGTGGCCGGGCTGCTGGCCGAACTGGCGGCGGGCGCGCCGGCCGGGCAGCCCGGGCGGGACCTGGCCCGCGCCGGACAGGTGCTGGCCCGGCTGGACCCGGCCGAGCTGCTGGCCCGCCACGAGGGGCTGGAGGCGGTCGCCGTGGCCGTCACCGGGCACTCCACGCTCGGCGCCCTCACCGCCCCGCTCACCGCCGAACTCGCCCGCCACGGAGTCGTGTTGAAGGCGACCACGGCCGACTACGGCTCCTGGTCGCGGGACCTGCGGGACACCGGCAGCGAGCTGTACGCGGCGGACCCGCAGCTCGCCCTGTGCGTCCTGGACGCCCAGGTGGTGTTCGACGAACTGCCGCACCCCTGGCGGGCGGAGGACCTGGAGCGGGCCGTCGCGGCCAAGCTGGAGCTGCTGGCCTCGCTGGCCGCCCGCTACGTCGAGCACGGCACCGGCACCCTGGTGCTCAACACCGTGCCGCTGCTGCCCGTCCACACCCGTCAGCTGGTCGACGCCCGCTCCCGGGCCCGGATCGGCATCGCCTGGCGGGAGTTCAACGCCGGGCTACTGCGCCTGGCGCTCGACCACGAGCGGGTGCGGGTGGTCGACCTGGACCCGCTGGTCGCCGCGGGCGGCCCGGTGAACGAGCCCCGGCTGGCCGCCTACGCCAAGGCGCAGCTCGGCGAGGAGCTGCTCGCGGCGTACGCCCGCGAGGTGGGCCACCTGGTGCGCGCCCTGCGCGGCCGGGCGAAGAAGGTGCTGGTGGTCGACCTCGACAACACGCTGTGGGACGGCATCCTGGGCGACGACGGCCCGGAGGGCATCGCCGCCGCCACCACCTTCCGGGGCGAGGCGTTCGGCCGCTTCCAGCGGGTGGTGGCCCAACTCGGCTCCCAGGGCGTGCTGCTGGCGGTGTCCAGCAAGAACGACCAGGAGGCGGTGCTCGGGGTGCTGCGCGACCACCCCGACATGGTGCTCCGGGAGGGCGACTTCGTCCGGGTGAACGCCAACTGGGAGCCCAAGGACGGCAATCTGCTGGACATCGCGGGCCGGCTCAACCTGGGCGTGGACAGCTTCGTCTTCGTCGACGACTCGCCGTTCGAGTGCGGGCTGGTCGCGAGCAGCCTGCCCCAGGTGGCCGTCGTCCGGCTGGACGAGGAGCCGGCCCTGCACGTGGAGCGGCTGCTCGCGGACGGCTGGTTCGACGTGGCAGCGCTGACCGCGGAGGACCGGGTCCGCGCGGACCAGTACCGGACCGAGGCCGCCCGGCAGGACCTGCTGGACAGCGCCGGCTCGATGGAGGAGTACCTGGCCCGGCTCGACGTGCGGGTCTCGCTCTCGCCGGTGCGGGAGCACGAGGTGGCCCGGGCCTCCCAGATCACCCTGCGCACCAACCAGTTCAACCTCACCACCGAGCGGCTCCAGGCGGCCGACGTCCGGGCCCGGATGGCGGCGGACGAGCACCTGGTGCTCGCGGTCCGCGCCACCGACCGGTTCGGCGACAACGGGCTGGTGGGCCTGGTCCTGGTGCGCACCGCGCCGGACGGCTGGCACCTCGACAACGCCCTGCTCAGCTGCCGGGTCTTCGCCCGGGGCATCGAGCAGGCGGCGCTGGCCACCGTGCTGGAGCGGGCCCGGGCGGCCGGGGCGCCGGCCGTGCACGCCCGCTACCGGCCCACCGCCAAGAACCGCAAGGTGCGCGGCCTCTACCCGTCGCTGGGCTTCGCGGAGACCGGTGAGGACGCCGCCGGCGAGGTGTCGTTCCGGCACGACCTGGCGGAGCTGCCCGCGGTGCCGGGGCACGTCGCGCTGAGCGCGGACCTCGGCCCGGTCGCGGACCGGACGGCGTAGCGGTGGGGGCGCGGGAGCGGCGGCGCGCGGCGGCGCGGCGCCTGGCCGTCGGCTGGGTGCGGGCGCTGGCCAACCTGGGCGCGATGTTCGGGGCGGTCACGGTCGAGTACCACCTGACCCTCGGCCGGGAGCCGCGGCCCGCGCCGCTGGAGGAACCGCCGGCGGACCACCCCGAGCGCCTGGTGCCCGGGGTGCCGCCCTCGGCGCGGGAGCGGGAGCTGTGGGCCCAGCTGGAGGGCCTGCACCGGCGCGGGTAGCGCAACGGCGGCTTTAGTGATCGAACTGATGATCGGTCTGGACGTGTCGACCGAACGAGGGGGATTGACGGTGGCGGAGTTCCGATCGTTCGCGGAGCTGGTGCTCGCGCGGGCGGCTGAGCGTGGGGGTGCGGACGCCTACCTGTTCCTGGAGAACGGGGTACGGGGGGTCGAGCCGGAACGGCTCACGTACGCGGGCCTGGACCGGTCCGCGAAGGAGCTGGCGGCCTGGCTGCAGGAGCGCGGCCTGACCGGCCGTCAGGTGCTGCTGCTGTACCCGTCGGGACTGGAGTTCCTGACGGCGTTCGTCGGCTGCCTGTACGCGGGCGCGGTGGCCGTCCCGGCGCCGCTGCCCACCGAGCAGGGCCAGCACTTCCAGCGGGTGTCCGGGATCGTCCGGGACGCCCGGGTCGGCGCCGTGCTGACCATCGGCAAGCACGAGCCGGACGTCCGGGCGTGGCTGGCGGCCGAGGGCTTCTCGGACGTGCACTGCCTCGCCACCGACGGGCACGCCGGCGACGCCGCCGCCTGGCGCGACCCGGGGCTGGGCCCCGAGGACCTGGCCTTCCTCCAGTACACCTCCGGCTCCACCAGCGAGCCCAAGGGCGTGATGGTCTCGCACGGCAACCTGCTGGCCAACGAGGCCGCCATCCAGCGCGCCACCGGCAGCGGCCCGGACACCGTCCTGGGCGGCTGGCTGCCCTTCTACCACGACATGGGCCTGATCGGGCACGTGCTCCAGCCGCTCTGGCTGGGCACCAGCGCGGTGCTGATGTCCCCGACCTCCTTCCTGCGCCGGCCGGTGCGCTGGCTGGAGCTGCTCAGCGAGCACCGGGTGACCATCTCCGCCGCCCCCAACTTCGCCTACGACCTCTGCCTGCGCCGGATCACCGACGCGCACCTGGAGGGCATCGACCTGTCCAGCTGGAAGGTCGCCTGCAACGGTGCGGAACCGGTCCGGGCCGAGACCCTGCGGGCCTTCGCCGAGCGGTTCGCGCCGTACGGCTTCCGGGCCGACACCTCCTTCCCCTGCTACGGCATGGCCGAGACCACGCTGCTGGTCTCCGGCAAGCGGCACGGCCGCACCGCGCTGGTGCGCGAGGTGGACGCCGCGGGCCTGGAGGCCGGCCGGCTGGAGGGCCCGTACCTCCAGGCGCCGACCCGGGCCCTGGCCTCCAGCGGGGTGGTGAACCCCGAGGACTTCGAGGTGCGCATCGTCGACCCGGAGACGAAGGCGGAGCGCCCCGAGGCCGAGGTCGGCGAGATCTGGGTGCGCGGCGCCAGCGTCTCGGCCGGCTACTGGGACCGCCCCGAGGTCAACGCCGAGGTCTTCGGCGCCCGGATCACCGGGGCGGAGGAGCTCGGACCGTGGCTGCGCACCGGCGACCTGGGGGCGATGGAGCGCGGCGAGCTGTTCGTCACCGGCCGGCTCAAGGAGATGGTCCTGATCAACGGCCGCAACATCTACCCGTACGACGTGGAGAACGCGGTGCGCGGGCTGGACCCGACGGCCCTCGGGGCCGGCGCCGTCTTCGCCGTCGACACCGACCAGGAGCACCTGGTGGTGGTCCACGAGGTCCGCCCGAGCGCCCTCGCGGACCAGGACCTCAAGCAGCTCACCGCCACCGTCCAGGCCCTGGTCAGCCGGGAGTTCGCGGTGCCCGCGGGCAACGTCCTGCTGGTGCGCCCGGGCACCGTCCGCCGGACCACCAGCGGCAAGATCCAGCGGACCCTGATGCGCAAGCTCTTCCTGGAGGGCGCCGTCACCCCGCTGCACGCCGTGCTCGACCCGGCGGTGCGCGCGCTGGTCGGCGACCGCGACCCGGAACCGGTGGGCTGACATGGACCACGCGCCGTACCGCGTCGCCGAGGAGCTGGAGCACTTCCTCGGCGACCCGGACGCCCCCGACACCGTGTTCTCGTACGCCCGCAGCCTGGAGCTGGACGAGGCCGAGGCCTTCCCGGCCGACATCTGCCGCGTCCTGGAGGACTGGCGCCTCCAGGACCACTACGTGCCGGCCGAGCACGGCGGCCGGCTCACCGACTACGAGACGGTCCTGCAGGTCATGCGGACCGTCGCCCGCCGCGACCTCACCGTGGCGATCGGCCACGGCAAGACCTACCTGGGCGGGGTCTGCGTCTGGGTGTCGGGCAGCCCCGAGCAGGCCGCCCGGCTGGCCGCGGACATCCGGGCCGGCGTGCCGGTCTCACTGGGCCTCACCGAGCGGGCGCACGGCAGCGACCTGCTCGCCGACGAGGTGCACGGCGAGCCGGACGGCGCCGGCGGCTGGCTGGTCAGCGGCGAGAAGTGGCTGATCAACAACGCCACCCGGGGCAGCGTGCTGTCCGCCCTGGTGCGCACCGACCCGGCCGGCGGGCCGCGCGGCTTCAGCGTGCTGCTGGTGGACAAGCGCGAGCTGGCACCGGAGCACTACCGCTGCCTCGACAAGATCCGCACCCACGGCATCCGCGGCGCCGACATCAGCGGCATCGCCTACGACCGGGCCCCGGTGCCGGCCTCCGCCCTGGTCGGCACCGAGGGCGGCGGCCTGGAGACGGTGCTCAAGGCGCTCCAGCTGACCCGGACGATGTGCTCCGCGCTGTCCCTCGGCGCCGCCGACCACGCCCTCGCGCTCGCCCTGGACTTCGCCGAGCGGCGGGAGCTGTACGGCCGCCGCCTGGTGGACCTGCCGCAGGCGCGCCAGGTGCTCGCCTCGGCCGCCGCCGACGTGCTGGTCGGCGAGGCGCTGGCGACGGTGGCGATCCGCTCCGTCCACACCCTCACCGGCGAGCTCAGCGTGGCCGCCGCCGCCACCAAGTACCTGGTGCCCACCGGCACCGAGCAGGTGATCGCCGAACTGACCCGGCTGCTGGGCGCCCGCGCCTTCCTCAAGGGGGAGCACGCCGGCGGCATGTTCCAGAAGGTCGACCGGGACCACCGGATCGTCGGGCTGTTCGACGGCAACACCCTGGTCAACCTCAACTCCCTGGTCAACCAGTTCCGTTCGCTGTCCCGGGGCTGGGAGCGGGGCACCGGGGACACCGCCGGGGCCGCCGCCGCCTTCGACCTGTCCGCGCCGTCGCCGGCCCTGGACCCGTCCCGGCTCTCGCTGGTCGCCAAGGGCGGCAGCGGCATCCTCGCCACCCTGCCCGGCTCCGTCGCCGCGCTGCGCGCCGAGGCCGGGAACAACCCCGCGCTGCACGGTGCGCTGGAGGCCGCCGAGCGGCTGCTCGAGGTGACCGGCCGCGTCCACGCCGAGATGGCGGAGTACCGCAACCCGGTCGCCGACGTGCCCACCGGCGCGTTCGAGGTCGCCCGGCGGTACAGCCTCTGCCTGGCCGGCGCCGCCTGCCTGGGCCTGTGGACGCACAACCACCGGACCGCCGCCGAGGGCCGCACCGGCGCGCTCTGGCGCGACGGCGTCTGGCTCCGGCCCGCCCTGGACCGGCTGCTGGTGCGGCTCGGCGAGCAGGACGGCCCCCGGCCGGAGGCCTACCCGGCGCTGCTGGCGCGGCTGCGCGCCACCCGGGCGGCCGGTGAGCTGCACTCGCTGCTCCCGTTCCGGCTGCACCGCCCCGTACCCACCGACCACCGTCCTGCCGAGGGGGCGCCATGCTGACCGACACCGCGGCTCCCGGGCTCCCGCGTCCGCGGGACCCCGCCGCCGACGCCCCGGAGGCGGCCGTCCGGGCCCGGGTCGCCGAACTGGAGCACCGCTTCGGCGACCCCGCCGACCCGGCCAATCCGGTCGGCACCGCACGGCTGCTGGCCGCCGACGAGGCCGGCGAGCTGTCCGGGGCCGGCGAGGCGCTGCTGGACGACCTGGGCCTGTCCGCCGAGTTCGTCCCCGCCGAGCTCGGCGGGCGGCTCACCCGGATCGACACCCTGGCCCGGACCCTGCGGCCGGTCTTCCGCCGCGACGTCGCCCTCGGCCTCGGCTACGGCGTCACCTCGTTCATGGCGGCCGTCAACGTCTGGACCGCGGGCAGCGCGGAGCAGCGCCGCAAGGTGGCCGACCTGCTGCTCGGCGGCGCCAAGGTCTCCGTCGCCTACCACGAGCTGGCGCACGGCAACGACTTCCTGCGCAACGACTTCCGGGCCGGGCCCGACGCCGGCGGCTACCGGCTGCACGGCCGCAAACAGGTCATCAACAACGCCGACCGGGCCGCCGCCTTCGCGCTGTTCGCCCGGACCGACGACGCGCCCGGCGCGCGCAGCCACTCCGTCCTGCTGGCCGAGCGCGACCAGCTCGACCCGGCCCGCTTCGCCACCCTGCCCCGGTACCCGACCGCCGGGGTGCGCGGCTGCCGGATCTCCGGCCTGGACTTCGACCACTGCCCCGTCCCGGCCGGCGCCCTGGTCGGCGGGCAGGGCCAGGGCGCGGACGTGGCGCTGCGCTCCTTCCAGCTCACCCGCAGCGTCCTGCCCGGGATGGCGATCGGGGCCGCCGACACCGGCCTGCGCACCGTCGTCGGGTTCGCGCTGGGCCGCCGGCTCTACCGGCGCACCGTGCTGGACCTCCCGCACGCCCGCTCCACCCTCACCGGCGCCTTCCTGGACCTGCTGGTCTGCGACAGCCTCTCGCTGGTCGGCACCCGCGCCGTGCACCTCCTGCCGGAGGAGACCAGCGTCACCGCCGCCGTCGTCAAGTACCTGGTGCCCAAGGTGCTGACCGAGGTGATGCACGACCTCTCGATCGTGCTCGGCGCCCGGTTCTACCTCCGCGAGGGCGAGTTCGGGATCTTCCAGAAGCACCTGCGCGACCTGCCGGTGCTCAGCCTCGGCCACGCCGGCTCGGCGGCCTGCCAGGCCACCGTGATCCCGCAGCTGGCCCGGCTCGCCCGGCGGGCCTGGTTCACCGGCGACGCGGCGCCCGCGGCGCTCTTCGAGACCCGGACGGACCTGCCCGGCATCCCCTTCGACCGGCTCACCCTCGCCGCCGGGCGGGACGGCCTGGCCGCCTCGCTGGTCGCCGCCTGCGACGACCTGCCGGACGGCACGCCCGAGGAGCACGCCGTCCGCGCCCTCGCCCTCGGCATGGCGGACGAACTGCGGCGCCTCCAGCGGGACAGCCTCGCGCTCGCCCCGCAGGACCGCACCGCCCTCGCCGGGCCCGGCGCCTTCGCCCTGGCCGACCGCTACGCGGTGTTCCTCGCCGCGGCCGCCGTCCTCGGCGTGTGGCGCGCGGCCCGCGCCGACGGCACCGACCCCTTCCTCGCCGACCCCTCCTGGGCCGCCGCCGCCCTGCACCGGCTCGCCCGGCGGCTCGGGCACCGCCCGGCCGACCTGCCGGCCGGCTGCGAGGAGACGGTCCACCGGGAACTGCTGCGCCGCTTCCACGAGCGCCGCGGCTACGACCTCCACGACACCCCGCTGGCCGGCTGACCGGCCGCCACCCGTCCTTTCCACCGCAGCAACGCAGCGAGGAGCACCGCCATGACCGTCCCCACCACCGGCCGTCCGGCCACCGCCGGCGAGCACACCGTCGAGACGCTGACCGGCTGGCTCACCGACCGGATCTCCCTCTACCTGAAGCGCCCGGCCGACGAGATCGCCCCCGGCGTCCCGCTCGCCGAGTACGGCCTGGACTCGGTCGCCGCGCTGAGCCTGTGCGGCGACATCGAGGAGGACTTCGACCTCGTCCTGGAGCCCACCGTGGCCTGGGACTACCCGACCGTCGACGCGCTGGCCGGCTACCTGGTGGAGGAACTGCGCGCCACCGTGGGAGAGGCGTGATGCAGCCCGTCGCCATCGTCGGCCTCGACTGCCGATTCCCCGGCGCACCGGACCCCGCCGCCTACTGGGACCTGCTGATGCGCTCCGGCGACGGCGTCGGCCCGGTGCCCGAACAGCGGTGGAACGCCGCCGACTTCCACTCGCCCGAGGGGGCCGAGGGGCACTCCAACACCACCAGCGGCGGGTTCATCACCGACCCGGACGCCTTCGACCACGAGTTCTTCGCGATCTCGCCGCGCGAGGCCGCCGCGATGGACCCCCAGCAGCGGCTGGTCCTGCAGTGCGCCTGGCGCGCGGTCGAGGACGCCGGGATCGCGCCGCACGACCTGGCCGGGACGGGCACCGGCGTCTTCGTCGGCGTGATGGGCAACGAGTGGGCCCACCTCCACCTCACCGACTACGCCCGGGTCACCGCGCAGGCCGGCTCCGGCAACGGCTACTGCATGACCGCCAACCGGATCTCCTACCACCTCGACCTCAAGGGACCGAGCCTGGCCGTCGACACGGCCTGCTCCTCCTCGCTGGTCGCCGTCCACCTGGCCTGCAACGCCCTGCTGGCGGGGGAGTGCGACACCGCCATCGCGGCCGGGGTGAACATCGCCCTCACGCCGGCCCTCGGCATCTTCTACACCCAGGCCGGGCTCTCCGCGCCCGACGGCCGCTGCAAGCCCTTCAGCGCCGACGCCGACGGCATCGGCCGCGGCGAGGGCGTCGGCGCGGTGGTGCTGCGCCGCCTCGAGGACGCGATCGCCGACGGACAGCCGGTGTACGCGGTGATCCGCGGCACCGCCGTCAACCAGGACGGCCGCAGCAACGGCCTCACCGCGCCCAACCGCTGGTCGCAGCAGGAGGTGCTGGCCGCGGCCTACCGCCGGGCCGGGGTCGAGCCGTCCGACGTGGCCTTCACCGAGGGCCACGGCACCGGCACCGTGCTCGGCGACATGATCGAGGTCAAGGCGCTCGGCGACCTGCACGCCGACCGCACCGGCAAGCCGATGGCGCTCGGCTCGGTCAAGGGCAACCTCGGCCACACCGAGGGCGCGGCCGGCATCGCCGGACTCATCAAGGTGGCGCTCTCCCTGCACCACCGGGTGGTGCCCGCCAGCCGCTTCGCCGCCCGGGAGAACCCGGCGCTGAAGCTCTCCAAGTACGGCCTGCGGCTGCTCAAGGCGCCGCTGCGGCTGGCCGCCGGGACGACCGTCGGCGGCCTCAGCAGCTTCGGCATGGGCGGCACCAACGCCCACGCGGTGCTGGAGTCCGCGCCCGCGGCCGCCGCCCGGCCGCAGGCCCCGGCCGACGCCGCGCCCACCGGGCTCGGCACGGCGGTGTTCACCGTGACCGCGCCCACCGCGCAGGCGCTGCGCCGCAACCTGGTGGCGCAGGCCGACGCCCTCCAGCGCCACCGGCTGGCCCCGGTCGGGGCGGTCGGCTGGAGCAGCACCCGGGTCAAGAGCGGCCACCGGCACCGCTTCGCCGCACCGGCCACCGACACCGCCGACCTGGCCGCCCTGCTGCGCCGGGCGGCCGAGGACGAGGACCTGCTGGCCCGGCTCAGCGGCGGGCCGGGCGGGTCGCCGCGGGCCGCCCTGCTCTTCACCGGGCAGGGCTCGCAGTACCCGGGCATGGCGGCCCGGCTGCACCGCGACGCCCCGCTGTTCCGCCGTCACCTCGACCGGGCCGACGAGGCGCTGCGGCCGCACACCGACGGCTCGGTGCGCGACCTGCTGCTCGCCGCCGACCCGGCCGTCCACCGCACCGGCTGGGCGCAGCCCGCCCTGTTCGCGGTCGGCTACGCGCTGGCCGCCACCCTGGCCGAGCTCGGGGCGCGCCCCCGGATGCTGCTCGGCCACAGCATCGGCGAGTACGCGGCCGCGGTGCTCGCCGACGCGCTCCCGCTGGAGCAGGCCGCCCGGCTGGTCGCCGCGCGCGGCCGGCTGATGCAGGAACTCCCCGAGGGCGGCGGCATGCTGGCCGTCCGGGCGGAGGCCGCCGTGCTGGCCGAGCGGATCGCCGCCGAGCCGCTGCTCGGCGTCGCCGCCGTCAACGGGCCCACCGCCACGGTGCTCTCCGGGGACCTCGCGGCGCTGGCCCGGATCGAGGAGGAGCTGACCCGCGCCGGGGTGCGCTCCCGGCGCCTGGAGGTCTCGCACGCCTTCCACTCGCCGCTGATGGAGCCGATGCTGGAGCGCTTCGCCGAGGTCGCGGAGGAGGTCGGCGGGGGCGTCCCGGCGCTGCCGGTGTACTCCACGCTGCGCGGCCGGCTGCTGGAGTCCGAGCCGATGGACGCGGCCTACTGGGTCGAGCACGTCTCCGCCCCGGTGCTGTTCGCGGACGCCGCGGGGGAGCTGCTGGCGCAGGAGCCGACCCACCTGCTGGAGATCGGCCCGCGGCCGGTGCTCGTCCCGATGGCCCGCCGGCTGGGCGGGACGCCTTCGGGCGCCGGGCCGCGCGGCGTGCTGCCGGTGCCGGGTGAGCAGGCCGGCGGGCCGGAGCTGGCCGAGGCCGTCGCCGAGCTGTTCCGCGGCGGCGCGGACCTGGACTGGCGGGCGGTGTACGCCGAGCAGGACCGCACGGCGTACCGGCTGGCCCCGTACGCCTTCGCCGACGACCGCCGGTTCTGGGCCCGCCCGCCGGTCCGGTCCGCGGTCGTGCCGGCCCCGGTCGCGGTTCCCTCCGGGGCCGAGGCCGGGCCGCCGGAGGAGTCGGCGGCCGAGGCCGCGCCGGGCCGCCGGACCCTCGACCCGGTCGCCCGGGCCGTGGTGGCTGCCGTGGCCCAGGTGGGCAGCTACCCGCCCGAGGAGATCTCCCCGCACGCGCGGCTCTTCGAGGACCTCGGCTTCGACTCGGTGATGGTGATGGAGCTCAAGAAGCGCATCGAGGAGCGGCTGACCGGCCTCGAACCGCTCAGCGTGGAGGACCTGCTGCCCCGGCTGTCCTCGGTCGGCGACCTGATCGGCTTCCTGGGCGAACGGCGCACCGCCGCCGCCGTCCGAGCCTGAACTCCTCCCGCCCGCACCCGCCCCGCTGGACCAGCCCCGCTGGACCAGTCCCGCAGAAAGGACCGCACACCACATGCAGCCGCCACCCGACCGCGATCCCGTCCAGGCGTACCTCGCCTCGGTCGGGACCGCCCTGCCCGGCGACCCGGTGGACAACGCCGCGCTCGCCAGGGTGCTGGGGGTCAACGAGGAGTGGATCGACCTCTTCATCGGCACCCGCACCCGGCACTTCGCCCGCGACCTCGCGAGCGGCGAGGTGCGCTGGTCGCTCGCCGACCTGTGCGCCCGGGCCGGCGCCCGGGCCATCGCCGCCGCCCGGATCGACCCGGCGGAGATCGGCTTCGTGGTGCTCGGCACCGCGACGCCGGACCACCTGATGCCCGCCACCGTCAACCACATCGCCGACCAGCTCGGCCTGGACCAGGTGCCCACGTACCAGCTCCAGTCCGGCTGCGCCGGGGCCGTCCAGGCGCTCGGCCTGGGCCGGACCCTGATCGCCGGCGAGGGCCACCGGGCCGGCCTGGTGATCGGCGGCGACGTCTGCAGCAAGCACCTCGACCTCGACCGGGACCTGGCCGGCGCCGCGCCGAGCGACCTGGTCAACTACGTGCTGTTCGGCGACGGCGCCGGAGCCGCCGTGCTCACCGCCGAGCCCGTGGGCGAGGCGGTGGCCCTGCGCCGGGTGCTCAACCGGTTCACCGGCCTCGGCCGGGAGCCCGGCCAGGTCATCGACTGGTTCGGCCTGGCCGACCGGTACGACGACCGGCAGGCCGTCCGGGAGGACTACAAGGCCATCGAGGAGTTCGTCCCGGTGATGGCCGTGGAGATCCTCTGGGAGCTGCTCGAGGACCTGGACTGGTCCGCCGAGGAGCTCGACTACCTGCTGCCGCCGCAGCTCTCCGGCCGGATGACCCGCCGCATCCACGAGCTGCTCGACGTCCCCGGCGCCACCGAGGTGTCCTGCGTCGCGGACACCGGCAACAACGGCAACGCGCTGCCCTTCCTCCAGCTGGAGCGGCTGCTGGGGCAGATGTCCTGCGGCGAGAAGGCCCTCGCGGTGGCCGTGGAGTCCAGCAAGTGGATCAAGGCGGGCTTCGCCCTGGAGAAGATGTGACGCACCGTCACCGATTGGACGCATGATGCAGACCGTCGACGAGTTCGCCCGCCTGGTCCGCGAGGAACTGGGCATCCCGCTGGCGGACGAGGACATCGCCGCCGACCTCGACCGGATCCCCGAGTGGGACTCCCTCTACCTGCTCAAGCTGGTCACCGCCCTGGAGCGGAGCACCGGCCGGCCGCTGCCGGTCGGCCGGGTGCTGGAGGCCCGCAGCCTGGAGGAGATCTACCGGCTGGCGGTGGAGCGGTGACCGCCGCCCGCCCGCACCCCGAGCGCCGCCGGCGGCACACGCTCTACTTCCTGGAGCACGCCGCCCGGCAGCGCCCGGTGCACCTGGACACCGAGGTCGACATGACCCGGGTCCAGCGGCACCGCGCCGAGGCCCGGGAGGCCGGGCAGCGCTACTCGGTGGTCGCGTACCTGCTGCACGCCACCGGCCGGGTGCTGGACCGCCACCCGGAGGCCAACGCCGTGCTGGCGCCGGGCTGGCCCGGCCTGCGCGGCCCCCGGACGGTCCGCTTCACCGGCGTCACCGCCAAGCTCGCCCTGGACCGCCCGGTGGACGGCGAGCGCACTGTGCTCTCCGCGCTGCTGCCGGGCCTGGAGAGCGCCGGCCTGCCCGCCATCCAGGCGCGGATCGACCGCTACCGGGACCTGGCCGCCGCCGACCTCCCGGAGTTCCGCGGGGTGCGGATGCTGGGCCGGCTGCCGGTCCCGCTCGGCCGGCTGGCCTTCGCCGCCGCGCTGCGCGACCCCCGGCGCCGCCCCGCCGTCCTCGGCACCGTCGCGGTCAGTTCGCTCGGGCACCGCCCGGTGGACGGCTTCCACGCGAGCGGCGGCACCGCGGTGACGCTGAACGCCGGCCAGGTGCTCGACCGGCCCGTGGTGCGGGACGGCCAGGTCGCCGTGGCCCCGCTGATGCGGCTCGGCCTCACCTTCGACCACCGGGTCATCGACGGCGCCCTCGCCGCAGACGTGCTCGCCGACCTCAAGCAGGCCCTGGAGGGCTTCGAGGACGGCGCCGCCCCGGCCGCCCCGGCCGACCGTGCGGTAGCCCGGACGGCCTGAGCCGCCACCCGCACCACCGTTCCCGGCGGGGCCGGACCGGGCCGAGGCGACCCCCTCGGCCCGGCCCCCGCGCCGGGCGCTCCGGACCACCCCGCCCACCGCCCACCCGAGGACGACGCACCCATGGACCATCTGGCAGAGCTCAAGGAGTTCGCCCGGCTGCACGGACGCGGCCAGGGCCTGACGGAGCAGTACGTCCGGTCCGTACTGTCCCGGATCACCGGGGACGAGCCCGGCGACCCCGGCTCCTGGGCCCGGGTGTGGACCGCCGAGGGCGACCGGCTGCGGGCCGGCCGGCCGCTCGACGCCTGTCGGCGCTACGCCCTCGCCCGCTTCCCGTACCACGCCGACGAGGACCGGCTGGAGGCCCAGCGCCGCTGCGTCGACGCCTTCGACACCTGGCGGCGCGGCGGCCGCAACGGCATCGAGCGGCTGGAGTTCGAGCACCCGGACGGCACCCTGGCGGCCTGGGCGGCCGGGCTGTCGGCCGACCGGTCGCGGCCGCTGCTGCTGATCACGGGCGGCATCGTCAGCGTCAAGGAGCAGTGGGCGCCGACGCTCCCGCTGTTCGCCCGGCTCGGCTTCGCCGCCGTCGCCACCGAGCTGCCCGGGGTCGGCGAGAACACCCTCCCGTACCGGGCCGACTCCTGGCGCCTGCTGCCGTACCTGATGGACCGGCTGGCCGACCGCGCGCGGGTCGCCGAGACCTCGGCGCTCGCGCTCAGCTTCAGCGGGCACCTGGCGCTGCGGGCCGCCGCCGAGGACCCCCGCATCCGGAGCATCCACACCGTCGGCGCGCCGGTGGCCGGCTTCTTCACCGACCCCGCGTGGTGGCCGCGGGTCCCCGGCATCACCGTGGAGACCCTGCGCCGGCTCACCGGGGCCGGCGACCGGGACGAACTCCGGGACGTCCTGGCCGGGTTCGCGCTCACCCCGGCCCAGCTGGGCGCCGTGGACGCCGCGGTCGACTACGTGGCCAGCGCGCGCGACGAGATCATCCCGCAGAGCGAGCACCGGCTGCTCGCGCTGCTGGCGCCGCAGGCCCGCTTCAAGGTCTTCGACGACGTCCACGGCTCCCCGGGGCACGTCGGGGCGATGCGCCGGTGGCTGATCCTCTCCCTGCTGCGCGCCCGCCTGGCCGGGCGGCGGCGCCCGGCGGCCCGGTGACGGCCGGATCCCGCTGAGGGCAGGCCCCCAGCGGGATCGCGGCGGGATCGCGGCGGAGTCGGCGGGCTCAGAGCCGCTGGGGCAGCCGGCGGCGCTCGGAGCCGGTGGGGGAGGCGGCGGCCGGGGCGAACGACGGCCGGCCCGGGTCGATCAGCCACATGCCCGGACGGACCTCCACGGCCGCCGCCCGCCCGTCCGGATCGGTGATCCGTTCCGCGGTACGGCGGGCGTAGGTGGCCCAGCGGCGGTCGCCGAGGCGTTCGGCGGCCCGCCCGCACTCGGCGAGCAGCCGCAGCGCGTTGACCGGCAGCCCCTGGTGCAGGTTCACCATCGCCAGCCCGCCCAGCGCGGCCACGACCCCCCGCAGGTCGTGGTCGGCCGAGCAGAGGGCCAGCGCCCGCCCGTACCGCCGGGCGGCGGTGGTCAGACGGCCCTGGCCGAGCAGCACGTCGGCCTCGCCGATCCGGCAGCGCGCGGCCCCGAGCCGGTCCCCGGCCAGGCCGAACAGCCGGCGGGCCTCGGCGTACCGGCCGAGCGCCCGCTCCGCCTCCCGCCGCTGCCAGGCGAGGTCGCCCAGGGAGTGGAGCACCGCCGCCTCGGCGGCCGGCGAGCCGGCCCGGCGGGCGGCGTCCAGCGCGAGCTGGTGGGTCGTCTCCCACTGGTCCCAGACCGCGCAGGTCTGGAAGTAGCCGGCGGCGCTGCCCGCCAGCTCCCACACCAGGGGCCACAGCCCGGCCGCGTGCGCCAGGCGCGCCGACTCCACCAGGCCCGCGGCCTCCTGCCGGAACCAGGCCAGCGGCGGGAGCCGCACCGGCGCCGCGGCCCCGGACCGCTTGTCCGCCCGGTCCTCCGGCCGCGGGGCGCGGCCGGGGGTGAGCACCGCGTCGGCCCGGCGGGCGAGGGAGAGGTAGGTGCCGCACAGCCGCTCCGTCGCGGCCCGCAGCGCGTCCGCGCGCTCCTGCTGGCGCAGCTCCACCGAGAGCACCCGCAGCAGCTCGTGGAAGCCGTACCGGACCTGGCCGTCCGGCTGCGGCCTGGTCTCCAGCAGCTGCGCCCGGACCAGGCCCTCCACCAGCTCCTCGGCGGCGTGCGGCTCGACGTCGAGCAGCGCCGCCACCGTCCACAGCGCGAAGTCGGGGACGGGGGCCAGCCCCAGCAGCCGGAACGCCCGCTGCTGTTCGGGCTTCGCCTCCTGGTAGGCCGTCATCAGGCAGGCCCGCAGGTCGAGGTCGCCCTCGCGCAGCCGCTCCAGCCTGGTCCGCTCGTCGCGCAGCCGGGCCGCCAGGCCCTCGGCGGTGGTGTGCGGCCGGGCGACCAGCGAGGCCGCCGCGACCCGCAGGGCGAGCGGCAGGTGGCCGCAGAGCCCGGCGATCTCCGCCACCGACAGCGGGTCGGCCGCCATCAGCTCCCCGCCGGCGACGTGCAGCATCTCCATCGCCTCGTCCGGGCGCAGCGGCTGGAGCACCAGGTGCCGGGCGCCGTCGAGGGCGGAGAGCATCCGCCGGCCGGTGACGATCACCGCGCAGTCGCCGACCGCCGACAGCAGCGGGCGGATCTGCTCCTCCGAGGCGGCGTCGTCGAGCACCAGCAGCGGCCGGCGCCCCCGTAAGGCCCGCTGGACGGCGGCGGTGAGCCGTCCGCGGTCCGCCGCCGGGTCCGTCACC
>NZ_JBEXJK010000146.1:0-18812 GCF_040609095.1 Kitasatospora sp. NPDC004799 | reverse complement strand
GCGGCGCGCGGCGGCCTTCGCGGCCGTCAGCTCCGTCGCCGAGGCCGCCCAGCGGGCGCTGCTGCAGCTGCCGGGGCCGACCGTCGGGCCGCTGCTGCTGGCCGGGCTGGTGTTCCTGCCCTGGGCGCTGTCCTGGGGGCTGCTGCTGCCCTGACCTCAGCGGGAGCGCTGCCTCAGACGGCCCGGGCCGCGGCCGGACGCGGGGCCGAGGGCGCCGACCGGCCGTCCAACAGCCGTACGGTCAGGGCCCGCTGGCCGCGCGCGATCCACCGCAGCGGCCAGCGCAGCAGCACGAGCAGGCACAGGCCCCAGCCCGTCGCGTGCACCGCCCAGACCCCGGCCATGGTCGGGCCGCCCCAGGCCTGGTGGTAGTCGGTGCCCAGGTACCAGACCGGGTAGCCGAAGTTCCGCACCGAGCTGAACAGCGCGTACCCGACGAGCAGCAGCGCCAGGGCGTCCAGCGGCAGCCCCAGGACCGCCCGGGCCAGCACCCGGCCACCGGTCCAGCCCCGGCCGCCCGACACCCGCGCCTGCCAGCGGGCGGCCCGCCCCGGCTGCCCGGCCAGCACCAGGGCGGCCGCCACCGCGCCGACCGGCAAGGCCAGGCCGGAGCGGACGGCGGCCCGGGCGGCGCTGCCGAACTGACGGTGGTTCGCGGACATCAGGGCTCCTTCAGCCTCGTGCGGTCGGTGTCCCCACCTTTCCGGGCCGGGGCCGGGCCGGTCGTCACACCGGGGAGCCGGATCCGCTGTCATACCGGGGTACGACCCCGGTCGCGCCGGACACCGAACACCCCGGGCACCGGTCGCGCCGGATGCCGAACCCCCCGGCACCGACCGCATGCCGTCGGCCGGCTCCCCTGCGCGGGGGATCCGGCTCCGCCCTCGTGAGGACGCCCCCGCCGGCCCACTCCGGAAGAGTCGGAACCGGTGGCGGACGGACCGCGTCCGCCCGGGCCGGGAGGCGGAACCATGGGCGTACGGACGATCGCGGCACGACTGCACGGCACCCCCGCACCGGGCGTGCCCCGCTGGGCGGTCCGGGCCGGGTACGCGATCGCCCTGGTCGTGCTGCCCTCCTGCCTCTGGCGGATCGGCGGCTTCGTCCTCGGCCTGCCGCTGTTCGAACACGGCCCGACGCCCCCGGCGGAGGACGGGGGCCTGTTCGGTGGCGACAGGGCGTACGTCATCGCGCTCAGCGTGGTCAGCGAGGCGCTCGCGCTGCTCTGCTTCGGCCTGGTCGCCCGCTGGGGCGAGGTGTGGCCCCGCTGGGTCCCCGTCCTCGGCGGCCGCCCCGTCCCGGTGCTCGCCGCCGTCGTCCCGGCCGCGCTGGGCTCGGCGGCGCTGATGGTCTTCCCGTACGGGCTGGTGATGTTCTCGCTCGGCCTGACCATCCGGGGCGACCGGGACCTGGGGCTGATCACCCACGGCTGGCAGACCGTCGTGTTCTGGGCCGGGTACCTGCCGCTGGCCGCCTGGGGCCCGCTGCTCGCGGCGCTCACCGTGCACTACTACCGTCGGCGCACGGCGAGTTGAGCCGTCGCCCCCCGGTCTCACGCCGGGTACGGCGCGGCGGCCCGCGCGTTCTTCAACGCGCCTGCCCACCACGCCAGTCGGTCGAACAGCACCTTGGCGTAGCCGGGCGCCTGCGGGTCGTCCGGGCGGCCGCCCGTCCAGGCGGTGAAGTAGTTCGGGAAGGCCAGGCCGTCCCGGACGGTCACCGCGTGCAGCTCGGTCAGCACGTTCTCCAGGTGCAGGACGGCGTGCCGGCCGCCGGCCGCGCCGCCGTAGCTGACGAAGGCGACCGGCTTGGCCGTCCACTGGGTGAAGTGCCAGTCGATCGCGGCCTTCAGCGAGGCCGGGTAGCTGTGGTTGTACTCCGGCGTGACGACGACGAAGGCGTCGGCGCCCTCCAGGGCCTCGGTCAGCTTCGCCATCCCCGCCGGACGCGGGTAGCCCTCCCCGGCGAACTTCGGTGAGGCCGCGGGCAGTTCGAGCGGAAGCTCGACCTCGGCGAGGTCCACCACCTCGACCTCGAAGCCCCCGTGCGCGGCGGCCCGCTCGGCCACCCACGAGGACACCACCGGGCCGAACCGGCCCTCCCGGACGCTGCCGAGGATGATCACCAGCTTGTGCGTGTTCGTCTCCATGGCCACCACTCTCCGGCCGCCCGACGGCCGCAGCCAGGCCGTGCCCAGGCTGGCCCCGGCAGGGCCACCCTCCGCCCGGCGATCAGCCGTACGCTCGCCATATGGGCACACCACTGGGGGACTTCATCCGCGCGAAGCGCGACAGCATCCAGCCGGAGACGCTGGGCCTGCCCGACCACGGCCGCCGCCGTTCGCCCGGTCTGCGCCGCTCCGACCTCGCCGTCCGGGCCGGCATCAGCGTCGAGTACCTGACCCGGCTGGAGCAGGGCCGCGACCGCAACCCGTCCGTCGCCGTGGTCAACGCGCTCGCCGACGCCCTCAGCCTCGCCCCTGCCGAGCGCAACCACCTGCGCTACCTCACCAAGATCACCGGCGGCGCGTGCGTCGGCCGCACCCGGCCCGCCCCCGCCCCGCGCTCGGTGCGCCCCGGCATCCGCGAGACCCTGCGGCTGCTCGAACCGGGCATCGCCGCCGTCACCAACCGCCTCGGCGACGTCCTCGCCCACACCAGCGGGTACGCGGCCGTGCTCGGCGCCGCCGGACTGCTCGACACCCCGGAGCCGAACCTCACCCGCTACGTCTTCACCGACCCGCGCGCCCGCGCGCTGTTCGCCGACTGGGACGACATCGCCGACGAACAGGCCTTCGACCTCTGGCTCGGCCCCTCGGTCGAATCCGCCGAGTGGCTCAGCACCGAACTCGCCCCGGTCGCCGGCCCCGAGTTCACCCGCCGGCTCGGCAACCAGCTCGTCCCGCGCCGCGGCCCGCTCCGCCTCCGGCACCCGTCCGGGCCCGAACTCCGGCTGCTGCGCGAGACCCTGGACCTCCCGGACGACGCCCAGCAGCTCCTCGTCCTGCTTCCCGCCGACGACGGCACGGCCGCCCACCTCGAGCGGCTGCTCGCCCCGTCGACGCCCCGGCTGCGCGCGGTCTCCTGAGGCGCCCCGCCTCTCGTCTCACTCCACCGGCACCACGCACAGCGGCTCCCCCTCGGCCCGCTCCTCGGCGGCGTCCGTGGCCGCCCGGACGAAGGCGCGGACCCGGGCGGTGGTGTTGCTCTCCAGCCAGACCGGGCCGCGCTCGATCGGGGGCGCGTCGTGGATCGGCACGTAGGCGACGTCCGGGCGCGGGTAGTAGCGGCGGGAGTGCTCGCCGACCGGGAGCACGCCGCGGCCCAACGCGACCAGGCTGAGCATCTCGGAGAAGGTGCTGCCGGACGGCCCCTTGGGCACCGGGCGGCCCGACGGGGTGCGGTCGGGGGTGCGGTCGCGCTTGAAGCCCACCGAGGTGACGGCCGGGTACTGCACCACCGGGTGGTCGGCCAGCACCTCGATCGACACCGACGGCTCCGCGGCCAGCGGGTGCCCGGCGGCCACCGCGAGCACCCGGCGCTCGGTCAGCAGCACCGGCCCGCGGGACATGCCGTCGAACGGGTAGGAGGCGATCAGCACGTCGACCGACCCGTCCAGCAGGCTCGTCCGGGAGTTGGAGAGCTGCACCTCCCGCACGTCCACCCGGCACTCCGGGTGCCGCTCGCCGAACAGCGCGACCGCCTTGAGCAGCACCGGCGCCGTCCACTCGCCGAGGAACGCCACCCGCAGCTCCCCGGTGACGCCCCGGCTCGCGTCCTCCGCCCGGCGCAGCGCCCGCGCCATCGCCGCCACCGCCGGGACCAGGTCGTCGGCCAACTGCCGCCCCACCGCGGTCAGTCGGACCGACCGGCTGGTGCGGTCGAACAGCGGCCCGCCGATCCGGCGCTCCAGCTTCTTCACCACCTGGCTGACCCGACCGGTGGTCAGGTGCAGCCGCTCGGCGGTCCGGCCGAAGTGCAGTTCCTCGGCGAGCGCGAGGAAGACCTCGACCTCCAGCCGCTCCAGCATCGCGCCCCACCCCTCGATCGTTGAATCCTGCTCAACGATCGTACGGCGATCGCGCATTGATCACGCACCCCGCTGGGAGGATCGTTGAACCCGTCACCAGCAGTCGCACCTGAGCGGAGCCGATCACCCATGCGCGTCGTAGCCTTCGACCACCTGGTCCTCAACGTCGCCGACGTCGAGCGCTCGCTGGCCTTCTACTCCGGCCTGCTCGGCCTGGAGCCGGTCCGGGTCGACGAGTGGCGGGCCGGCCAGGTGTCCTTCCCGTCCGTCCGCGTCACCGCCGACACCATCATCGACCTGACCAGCCGCCCCCGGCAGGAGTCCAACGTCGACCACATCTGCCTCACCGTCGAGCCCCTCGACTGGCAGGAGGTCATCGCCTCCGGCGTCTTCACCGTCCTCGAAGGCCCGGTCACCCGCTTCGGCGCCCGCGGCAACGCCACCTCGGTCTACGTCCGCGACCCCGACGGCAACACCGTCGAACTCCGCTGGTACCCCCAGGACGCCACCGCCTGACCACCCTCCCCCCGCCCGCCCCGGCCCCACGGGGGAGGCCCGGGGCGGGCCCCCACGCCGAAGCGCCGCCCCGAGACGACCGGGACGGCGCTTCGGCGTCATCGGCTCAGCTGCGACGTGCGCGCCGCGTCAGGACGAGCGCTGCTCCACCCGCCACCACCAGGGCACCGCCGATCCCGGTGGTCAGCCCGAGGCCGCGGGAGCCGGTGTCGGCGAGCTCGGCCCGGTTGGTGTCGGTGGCCTTGACCGGCGCCGACGCCCGGGGCTGGGCCGCCGGCTCGGTGGTGGACACCGCGGCCGGGACGACGGCGGGCGCGGAGGACGTGCTCGGCGACGGGATCGGCGCGTTCGGGTCGACGCACTCGGGGGCACCCTCGACCGGCACCGCGGCGATCGGCTGCATGGCCCAGAACAGCATTGGACTGGCGCCCGGGTAGTAACCGAAGCCCAGCGAGGCGTCGGTGTCGGTCTTGACGTTCTTGCCCAGCGTGAGCCTGGCATTGAGCACCCGGTTGTCGACCGGCCCGGTGGCCCACTTGGTCAGGTCGACGTCACCGTCGCCGGCCCCCACGGCCCCCATGCCGACCTTGTGCCAGGTCTTGTCCTTCGGGTCCTGTACGTCCAGTTGGGCGGCACAGGCACCCTGGCCGTCCATCGAGCCGTACTTCTGACCACCCCAGACGAAGAAGGCCGCGCTGGTGAGGTGCCAGTCGAAGCCGTTGGCGGTCTTGATCGAGACCTGGAAGGCGTGCGGCTTCCCGTCCGCCGGAACGGACGTGGGCAGACCGGTGAAGGAGGTGGTGAGCCCGGTCGTCTTGACCGACACACCCGGCGCCTGAACCGTCCAGTCCTTGGCCTGGCCGTCCGCACCGAACGTCGGTGCCAGGTAGGCGTACAGACTGACGTTCACCTCCGGCCCCGCGTGCGTGGACTGCAGCAGCTTGAACCGCAGCTTGAAGGTCCGCGCGGAGTGCGGCTGGACCTCGACCCCGGCACCCGTCAGGTCCGTCGCCACCCCCTGGTAGCCGGCCGGCTTGGCACCGAGGTCCTGGTCGACCAGCTTCACCGGCTGCCAACTGCCGGACGCGCCGTCCGCGTACTCGGCGGCTACCTGGTCCTTGCCGAGCATCTGGGTACCGAAGTAGATCACCAGGTGCTGACCGGCGTAGGGCGCGTCCGCGTCGTTCTTGACCGTCACCGTACCCTCGGACCAGCCGCCACCCGCCTCCACGGAGGGGAAGCCCTCGATCCGGACGGAGTGCGCGTTGTCCTGGCCCGCCGCCTGGGCGGGCAGTGCCAGAGCGAGCGGGGACACAACCAGCGAGGCCGCCAGAATTGCGCGTCGAAGTCTCAACTCAACCCCAAAAGTCCGAAATGGCCGCCGTTTTCCGCGGCAACGCGTGGATTCCCCCCTACGCGCCAGGCGGAGAATAGCCGACGAACATTCGGTGGGCCACCGAAATCGAATTCCGCAATTTGCCGGCCGGGCGACCGGGCCGCTCCGGCCGACCGGAAACGCCGAAGCGCCGTCCCGAGACGATCGGGACGGCGCTGGGGTGTGCGGCGCGTCAGTCGGTGAGGGGGAGGTAGACGCGGTTGCCCTGGGCCGCGAATTCGGCGGACTTCTCGGCCATGCCGGCCAGGGCCTCGGCGTCGAAGTCGGTGGAGACCGCGGTGGAGCCGTCGCCGTGCTCGTCGCGGATCTTCTGGGAGATCTTCATCGAGCAGAACTTCGGGCCGCACATCGAGCAGAAGTGGGCGGTCTTGGCGGGCTCGGCGGGGAGGGTCTCGTCGTGGAAGTCGCGGGCGGTCTCCGGGTCGAGGGCCAGGTTGAACTGGTCCTCCCAGCGGAACTCGAAGCGGGCGTCGGAGAGGGCGTCGTCCCAGGCCTGGGCACCGGGGTGGCCCTTGGCCAGGTCGGCGGCGTGGGCGGCGATCTTGTAGGTGATCACGCCGGTCTTGACGTCGTCCCGGTTGGGCAGGCCCAGGTGCTCCTTGGGGGTCACGTAGCAGAGCATCGCGGTGCCCCACCAGGCGATCATCGCGGCGCCGATGCCCGAGGTGATGTGGTCGTAGCCGGGGGCGACGTCCGTGGTCAGCGGGCCGAGGGTGTAGAACGGCGCCTCGTCGCAGATCTCCTTCTGGAGATCCATGTTCTCCTTGATCTTGTGCATCGGGACGTGGCCCGGGCCCTCGATCATCACCTGGACGTCCCGCTCGCGGGCGATCCGGCCGAGCTCCCCGAGGGTCTGCAACTCGGCGAACTGCGCCTCGTCGTTGGCGTCCGCGATCGAGCCGGGGCGCAGCCCGTCACCGAGCGAGAAGGTCACGTCGTAGGTGGCGAGGATGTCGCAGAGTTCCTCGAAGTTGGTGTAGAGGAAGTTCTCCTCGTGGTGCGCGAGGCACCAGGCCGCCATGATCGAGCCGCCGCGCGAGACGATGCCGGTCTTGCGGCGCGCGGTGAGCGGGACGTAGCGCAGCAGCACGCCGGCGTGGACGGTCATGTAGTCGACGCCCTGCTCGCACTGCTCGACGACGGTGTCCCGGTAGACCTCCCAGCTCAGCTCCTCGGCCTTGCCGTCCACCTTCTCCAGGGCCTGGTAGAGCGGCACGGTGCCGATCGGCACCGGGGAGTTGCGCAGGATCCACTCGCGGGTGGTGTGGATGTTGCGGCCGGTGGAGAGGTCCATGACGGTGTCGGCGCCCCAGCGGGTGGCCCAGGTCATCTTCTCCACCTCCTCCTCGATCGAGGAGGTGACGGCCGAGTTGCCGATGTTGGCGTTGATCTTCACCAGGAAGTTGGTGCCGATGATCGCCGGCTCCACCTCCGGGTGGTTCACGTTGACCGGGATGACGGCCCGGCCGCGGGCCACCTCGGCGCGCACGAACTCGGGCGCGAGGCCCTCCCGCAGCGCCACGAACTCCATCTCCGGCGTCACCACGCCCCGCTTGGCGTAGGCGAGTTGGGTGACGGCGGCACCGCCGCGGCCGCGCAGCGGACGACGCGGGCGGCCGGGGAAGACGGCGTCCAGGTTGCGCAGGTTCCCGCCGCGGGGCGAGGTGTGCTTGATCCCGTCGTCCTCGGGGCGCGGCTCGCGGCCGTCGTACTCCTCGACGTCGCCGCGCTGGCGGATCCAGGCGTCCCGCAGCGGGGGCAGGCCGCGCCGCACGTCCGGCTCGTAGGACGGGTCGGTGTACGGGCCGGAGGTGTCGTACAGCGGGACGGTCCGGCCGTTGGTGAGCCGCACCTCGCGGTACGGGACGCGCAGGTCGGGGCGCGATCCCTCGCGGTGGGCCTTGCGCCAGGCCGGGGTCGGGTAGCCGGTGCGCTCGCTGCTGGGGGCGCCCTGGGCAGACTGCGGCTGTGCTTCGAACGTGGTCATCTGACCTCTACTCCCTACGCCGGCATTACCCGGTCAGGTTCCTGCGGTCGACGCAGCCGTCGGTCCGTCCGTCGACGTCCCGGTCAGCGTCCTCTCAGCCCGGTGCTCCGAGCTCCCGCGTCGCAGGCGGTGTTGCCTGCACACGACGCCCAACACCGTAGCGACCGGATCGCCGCAGGTCCAGAGCGCCTCCCGCCCCTCCCACCCCCGCCCGCACCGGCCGCCCCGCGGCCGGAACGGCCGAGGCCCGGTCCCCCTGTGCGGGGGCCGGGCCTCAGGGCGGCGTTGCGGGGTGGCGAGTCAGCTCTTGGCGGCCTTCTTCACCAGGACCACCACGGCGGCCGCGATGCCGACCACCACCAGCAGCTTGATCACGATGGAGAGCAGGGCGCCGACGACGCCGAAGACGAAGGCGACGATGTTCCAGGCCAGCACCAGGACCAGCACCGGGATGACGATGTTGCGCACCCAGGAGGGCAGCGACTTCCAGAGCTCAGCCATGTCGGTTCCTCTTCTCCCCTCGGGTCGGCCGCCGTCCGGTGCCGCATCCCGCTTGCTTTCGGTACTTCGATCGTACGGGGGCGCGAGTGCCGGAACGAGGCCCAACGGCCCGGAGAGAACCCCGAGATCACCCCGACCCCGACCCCCCGGGTGACCCCCGAGAACCAGGGGTCAGACCGGCCAGCGCTCGCCGCGCCAGGCGGCGTCCCAGAACATCCACTCGTAGCGCGAGGTGGTCACGAAGTGCCCGACCACCTTGCGGCGTTCGGCCGCGGACAGCTCCTCGCCCAGCCGGTCGGTGAGCGCCAGCACCCGGCGGACCACCGACTGGAAGGCCTCGTCGCCGTAGGTGGAGATCCACTTGGCGTACAGCGGGTCGGGCGAGCCCTGGGCGAGCAGCGCCTCGCCGACCCGGGCGTAGATCCAGTAGCAGGGCAGCACCGCGCCGAGGGCCTCGGCGAAGGAGCCGCCGTAGACGGTGGCCAGCAGGTAGCTGGTGTAGGCCCGGGTGGTGGGCAGCACCGGCTCGGCGGCGGCCTCCTCGGCGCTGCCGCCGAAGGCGGTCAGGAACTCGGCGTGCATGCCCTGCTCGGCGGCCAGCGCGCCGACCGCGTCGTCGGCGAAGGCCCGGACGTCCTCCTCGCCGGGCGCCTTGGCGGCGCAGACGGCGAGCGCGCGGGCGTAGTCGCGCAGGTAGTGCGAGTCCTGGACGACGAAGTGGCGGAAGGCCTCGCGCGGCAGGGTGCCGTCGGTGAGCCCGGCCAGGAAGGGGTGGGCGAGGATCTCGGCGTACACCGGCTCGATGGCCGCCCAGAGTTCTTCGGTCAGCGTCTTGGTGCTCATGAGGCGACCCTAGAGCCTGCTGGGGGAGCCGGGGTCCTCAGTCCTCCGGCGGGGAGAACACCACCAGCACCCGCAGTTCCTCGGTGATGTGGTGGAACCGGTGCGGGGTGCCGGCCGGCACGTAGACCACGGTGCCGCGCGCGACCGTGGCGGTCTCGGCGCCGACGGTGATCTCGGCCCGGCCGCTGATCACCTGGTAGATCTCGTCCTGGTCGTGCGGGGTCTGGGTGTCGGTGTCGCCGGGGGCCAGCGCGTACAGCCCGGCGGACATCCGCGGTTCGCGCAGGAACCGCAGGTACGCGCCGTCGTTGGCCGCCCGCTCGGCATCCAGTTCGTCCAGCCGGAAGAGCTTCACCGCCGCCGTCCTCCCTCGTTCGCGGAGCGGTCCGGCCACCTCCCGGACCAGGGGCATTCAACACCACCCCGCCGTGTGGTGGTTCCGCCGGGACGGGGGTTCCTGTCAGGCTTGGGCGGCATGAAGGGTTTCGTCATCAAGACACTGATCAACGCGGCGGCCATCTGGGTCGCCGCCTGGATCGTCAGCGGCATCCAACTCGCCCAGGGCAACGCGGACTGGCAGCACAAGACGCTGACGGTGCTCGGCGTCGCCGTCGTCTTCGGCGTGGTCAACTGGCTGATCAAGCCGGTGGTCAAGCTGTTCTCGTTCCCGCTGTTCATCCTCACGCTGGGCCTGATCACCTTCGTGATCAACGCCCTGATGCTCCTGCTCACCTCCTGGGCCTCCGGGAAGCTGAGCCTGGACTTCCACGTGAACAACTTCGGTTCGGCACTGGTCGGTTCACTGATCATCAGCCTGGTCGCGTGGGGCCTGCACCTGGCCCTGGACGACGACTGACCGGCGCCGTGCGGACGGCCGGAAGGGGCCCGCACCCGGGTGTTCCACCGGGTACGGGCCCCTTCCTCGTGCCTGCGTCGCCTGCCGGACCGCTCACCCCGCGTTCTCACGCCCCTTGAGCAGGTCCGCGAGCTGGGCGTCGATGTCCCACCCGGTGAACTCCTGGCCCATCGGCACCACCCGGTCGGTGCGCGCCAGGAAGGCGAGCAGCGGCGCGGACGAGGCGCGCAGCAGGGCGTCACCGTCGGGGGAGCGCAGCACGATGCGGACCTCCGAGAGCTCCTCGCCGACCGGGCTGACGTGCACGTCGCCCTCGCCGACCGGTCCGCTGATCCCGTCGAGCAGCAGCTCCCGCGCGAAGTACCAGGTGACCGGGGCGTCACCGGGCAGGTGGAAGGTGAGCCGGACGGCGTACGGGTCGTCCGCCTCGTACGCCAGGTCCACCGGGAGGCGGAAGGAGAGCTCGTGCGAGACCACGAGGTTCATCACCAGGTGCCCCTGGACTGTGCTGTGCTGCATGGCGCCAGTACCTCTCGTTCTGCCCGCGCCGTCGGTTCGCTGGGTCCGATAGCGGCCGGCCGGACATGTTTTCGACGGTTTTTGTGACGGTTTATGCAACCAATCCACGTTCGATCATCATCGTCCACGTATGCGGATGTACTGGACAAGGTGAGCTTTTTCAAATGGTGAACGAATCGCGGGCGGTCTAGACCAAGTACGGTCAGAGGATGAAAGCCGGGCTCATCGCCCCGACCCTGAGCCGGAGTTGGCGCGCGGTGGAGGCGAGTCGGTCGGCCTGTTCGACCGGGAGCGAGATGGCCATGGTGGCGACCACCGGGCCGATGGTGATCGGGACGGCCGCGCAGACCGTGCCGAGCGCGTACTCCTGCCGCTCCAGCACGGGCATGGTCGGCCGCTGCGAGGCGAGCCGGCGCAGCACGGCGGTCTCGCCGGTGAGGGTGGACGGGGTGAGCCCGGCCGGCGGGTGGCGGGCCAGGTGGTCGCGGCGCGCCTCCTCCGGCAGCTGGCCGAGGAGGCACTGGCCGATGGCGTGGGCGTGGGCGGTGGCCCGGAAGTCCGCCCAGGGCTCGACGGCCGGGCGGCTCGGGTCCTCGACCACGGCGACCAGATGGACCTCGCCGTCCCGGTAGAGCGCGAAGTAGACGGCGGCGCCGAGCTCCTCCCGGAGCGACTGCATCCGCGTCCGCAGGTCGGGGTCGCCGGTCCGGGCACGGGCGCGGGCTATGCCGTCGAGCGCCTCCCCGTGGAAGAAGCGCCCCTCGGAGCGCCGCAGGTAGCCCTCGTGGGCCAGGGTGCGCAGCAGGTGGTAGGCGGTGCCGAGGGGCAGGTCGGCGGCCCGGGCCAGCTGCTTGGCGCTCGCACCCTGCCGGAAACCTCCGACGGCCTCCAGCAGCCGCAGCGCCCGCTGGACGGAGCCGATCAGGGTGGGCCCGCGGTCCGGTGCCGCCCGCCGCACCGCGGGAGCGGTCGCGGACGGTCCCGGCTTCCGCATGATCTCGAACGGTTGCGTTTTCTCGAACGGCTGTGCGATCCGATCCATGCCACCCAACCCCCAGCCCGAGTCCCTCGTACAGGTCCCTGCCCAAAACGGACATGCGGAACGGAGCCTCCGATTTGCCCGATGGCTGCTCATTGCAGCACAGCGGGACCCCGAACGGATGCACCCGACCAGGTCGGCGTTTCGACCCGTTCGCGGTGCTTTTCGACCCCTTCCCCGGGTTTCGCCCCCTCCCCGGCGCGGGAGACTCCCGCACAACGCGCCAGTCCCGGAGGTGGCCATGGGCCCCGAGAACCGCACTCCGCCACCGCGCCCGGTCGTCAAGCGCACCGCGCGGGCGATCCTGCTGGAGCTGGCCCCGGACGATCCGTACGGCCCGGCCTCGATCGTGCTGATCCGGCGGGTCCGGCCGGGCTCGCCGCACCCGTACTGGATCACCCCCGGCGGCGGGGTCGAGCGCGAGGACCGGACGGTGGTCGAGGCGCTGCACCGCGAGGTGGACGAGGAGCTCGGCGGCAAGATCGTGGACGTGGTGCCCGCCTTCGTCGACACCATCAGCCACACGCTCCATGACGACGGCACCCTGCTGCACCCGCACGGGGTCAAGGTGCAGCACTTCTTCGTCTGCCGACTCGCCTCGATGGACCTCAGCCGGCGGCACGGGCCCGAGGTGACCGACCCCAACGGCGAGTACGAGGTGGTCCGGCTGCCGTTCACCCGCGAGGGCGTCACCTCGGTCAACGTCGTCCCGCCCCGGCTGCGGGCGTACCTGGCGGCCAACATCGAGGGCATCCGCGCGCTCCTCGCCCCCGACCTCGGGTGACCGACCGGCGGCCCCCGACCTCGGGTGACCGACCGGCGGCCCCCGACCTCGGGTGACCGCCCGGCGGCCACGGTCTTCGGGTGATCACGCGGAGGCCAGGTCGCCGACCAGGTCGTGTCGGATCCGCTCGGCCGGCACCCCGGCGCGCACCAGCGCCTCCACGCCCCGGCGCACCATCGCGGGCGGTCCGCTGAGCACCGCCTCCCGGCCGGTCCACGGGCCGAACCGGCCCACCACCTCGGGCAGTTCGCCGGCCAGCGGGCCCCCGAACGGGCCGCCCCCGGCGAGCGGGCCCCCGGCCAGCGGGCCCCCGGCCAGGCGGCCCTCGACCGAACCGCCGCCGGACAGTACCGGACGGACCGTCAGCCACGGGTGCAGCGCGGCCAGTTCGCGCAGCCGGTCCAGCTCGTACAGCTCCTCGGCCCGGCGGGCCCCGTAGAACACCTCGATCCGGCGGCCGGCCGCGCCGTGCTCGGCCGCCTCCTCGACCAGGGCGCGGACCGGCGCGATGCCGGTGCCGCCGCCGAGGCAGAGCAGGTCCCGGCCGGCCGCGTGGTCGACGGTCATCGAGCCGGCCGCCGGGCCGAGCCGCAGCACGTCCCCGGGCGCGGCCCGGTGGACCAGCGCGTTGCTCACCCAGCCCGCCTGGACGGCCTTGACGTGGAAGGTCAGCAGCCCGTCCGGGCGGGGCGCGCCGGCGAAGGAGTAGTGCCGCCAGACCCGCGGCCACCAGGGTGTCTCCAGCGCGGCGTACTGCCCGGCCCGGAACGGGTACGCCTGGTCCGGGCGGACGGTGATCGCCGCGACCTCCCGGGTGCGGCGCTCGTGCCGGACGATCTCGCCGTACCACCAGGGCGGTGAGGTGCGGGCGTCCTCCTCGCCGGCCGCAATCACGGTCGAGGAGATCATCCGGTACGCGCGGCGCCAGGCCGACTCGGCCTCGGCGTCCCAGCGGTCGCCCGCGTACCGGGCCAGCGTCTGCACCAGGCACTCCTCCACCGCGACGTGGTGGCCGGCCGGCACCCCGTACCGGCGGTGGTCGCGGCCGAGCCCGGCCAGCGTGGCGCGCAGGGCCACCGGCCGGTCGAGTTCGCCCACGACGGCCAGCAGGGTGCGGAACAGCCGGTCGCGATGGAGGTCCATGGCGGCGGGGAAGAGCGAGCGGAGCTCGGGGTGGCGCAGGAAGAGCAGCGCGAAGAAGTGCGCGGTGGCCCGGTCGGCAACTCGCCCGACCGCGGCCAGGCCGGACCGGACCAGCTCGACCTCCCGGGCGGTGAGCGGCCGGTCGACGGCCTGCCCGGGCCCGGCGGCGGGGAGTCCGGCGGCGGGGGGCTGGGCGGCGAGCTGCCCGACGGGGGTGCGCACGCCCCAGGCGTCGGTCCACCGGTCGCCCGGGCCGGCCCAGTTGCGGCCGGGAGCGTCGGTGAAGAACGGTCGGAAGCCGTCGGGGACGGGGGCGGCGGGGGCACCGGGGCCGGGAGCGGGTGCGGGAGCGGGGACGACGGGCGGCTGCACCGGCCGGGCCGGGATCACCGGCCGGACGGGCTCCAGCAGCGGCACCGGCGGCAGCACCGCCGTCTGCGCGTCCGCCGTCGCCGTCGCCGTCGCCGGTGTCGGGTCCGGCGGGACCGGCGGGACCCGCGGGACCGGCGGGACCGGCGGGCTCAGGGGCATCAGCGGCCGGACGGCCACCTGCCGCGACGGGGACGTGCCGCGCGCGGCCTCCGGCAGGCCCGGGACGGAGGCGACCCCCGCCGAGCCGTGCCCGGTGCGGACCAGGACCGGTCCGCGGGACTTCACCGCTACGTTTCGAGTACCCAAGAGAATCGTTTCGCCTCCGGCCGACCTGCGCCATGGCTCGTCTCCACCGGCGCGAAGGCAGCGTGGCACGGCCGGACGGCCCGGCCGACGAATCACGCGAATCCCGGACATCCGGGCCCGGAACGCGCTACTCTCCGCGGCCCGCGGTCGCCCTGGGTACCCCTCCGCGCACCCAGGGCGACCACGGCCCGCACCCGACGGCCCCGCGCGGAGACCGCCGCGACCGGGACCGCCGTGCTCAGGGAAAGCCGTGCTCAGGAGGGCCGAACTCAGAGCTGCCGCAGCAGCATCCCCGGCTGCTCCACGCAGTCCGCGACGAACCGCAGGAAGCCGCCGGCCGTACCGCCGTCGCAGACCCGGTGGTCGAAGGTGAACGACAGCTGGGTCACCTCGCGCACGGCCAACTCGCCCTGGTGGACCCAGGGTTTGGCGACGATCCGGCCGACCCCGAGCATCGCCGCCTCCGGGTGGTTGAGGATCGGGGTGGAGCCGTCCACGCCGAACACCCCGTAGTTGTTCAACGTGAAGGTGCCACCGGTCAGTTCGGCCGGGGTGAGCGCACCGCCGCGCGCCGCCTCGGTCAACCGGCCGAGTTCCTCGCCGAGTTGCTCGGTGCTGCGGTTATGCGCGTCCCGCACCACCGGGACGACCAGTCCGCGCTCGCCCTGCGCGGCGAAGCCCAGGTGCACCGCCGAGTGCCGGACGATCCCCGAACCGTCCTCGGTCACCGAGGAGTTGAGCTCCGGGAAGCGCGCCAGCGCGACCGTGCAGATCCGCGCCAGCAGCGCCAGCACGCTCACCTTCGGCCCCGGCGTGGCGTTCAACTGCCGCCGCAGCGCCATCAGTTCGGTGGCATCCGCGTCCACCCAGCAGGTCGCCGCCGGGATCTCCCGGTGGCTGCGGCTCAGCTTCTCGGCCACCGCCTTGCGCAGCCCGCGCAGCGGGACCACGCCCTCCTGCGCGGCGGGCCCGGCCGGCGCCGGAGCGGCCACCTTGGCCGCGACCGCCCGTTCGACGTCCGCCCGCATGATCAGCCCGTCCGGCCCGCTCCCGGCGAGCGCGGTCAGGTCGACCCCCTGCTCCCGGGCCAGCCGCCGCACCAGCGGCGAGATCACCGGCACCACCGCCGGGCCGGCCGGCACCGCCGGAGCCCGCACGGCCACAGCACCGGCCCCGGCAGCGGCGCCGGCGCCGGCCGAGGTCGGAGCCGCAACCGAGCCCGAGACCGGCACCCCGACCCGGCGCCGCCGCCCGCCCCGCCCCGGCTCGGCCACCCCGAACCCGACCAACGGCCGCTCCACCTCAGCCGAAGCAGAAGCCGAAGCCGAAGCCGAAGCCGAAGCAACGGCAGCAGGAGCAGAAGCAGCCACCGGCCCGTCCGCGACACCCGCCTCCGTCGGCCCCACCGCGACCGTCACCAGCGGCGCGCCCACGGCGATCTCCTCGCCCTCCTCGCCGTACCGCGCGGTGACCACCCCGCCGTACGGGCAGGGCACCTCCACCACGGCCTTGGCCGTCTCCACCTCCACCACCGGCTGGTCGACCGCGATCACCTCGCCGACCTCGACCATCCAGCGCACCACTTCCGCCCCGGTGAGCCCCTCACCGAGGTCGGGCAGCCGGAACTCCCGCACGACGGGCATCATCCTCGGTCCTCCCACTGGAGCCGGGCGACCGCGTCCAGGATCCGGTCCACCCCGGGCAGGTGGTGGTGTTCCAGCATCGGCGGCGGGTACGGGACGTCGAAGCCGGTGACCCGCAGCACGGGCGCGGCCAGGTGGTGGAAGCAGCGCTCGGTGACCCGGGCGGCGATCTCCGCCCCGGTGCCGCCGAAGCCGCTCGCCTCGTGCACCACCACGGCCCGGCCGAGCGAGCGCACCACCCGGCAGACCGTCTCGTCGTCGAACGGCACCAGGGTGCGCAGGTCCAGCACCGCGAGGTCCCAGCCCTCGGCCCGCGCCGCCTCCGCCGCCTCCAGGCAGACCGGCAGCGAGGGGCCGTAGGTGATCAGCACGGCGGAGGTGCCGGTGCGCCGCAGCACCGCCCGGCCGATCGGCTCGACCGGCGCCGCCGGGTCGAACTCGGCCTTGCCCCAGTAGAGCCGCTTGGGCTCCAGGAAGACCACCGGGTCGTCGGAGGCAATCGAGGCGCGCAGCAGCCCGTACGCGTCGGCCACCGTGCCCGGCGTGACCACGTGCAGGCCGGGGGTGCTGGTGTAGTACGCCTCGGAGGCGTCGCTGTGGTGCTCGACGCCGCCGATGCCGCCGCCGTACGGGATGCGGACGGTGATCGGCAGCGGGAGCCGGCCCGCCGTGCGGTTGCGCATCTTGGCGACGTGCGAGAACAGCTGCTCCAGCGCCGGGTAGGCGAAGGCGTCGAACTGCATCTCGACCACCGGGCGCAGCCCGTACATCGCCATGCCGATCGCGGTGCCGAGGATGCCGGCCTCGGCCAGCGGGGTGTCCAGGCAGCGCTCCGGGCCGAACTCGGCGGTGAGCCCGTCGGTGATCCGGAAGACGCCGCCGAGCGCGCCGACGTCCTCGCCGAGGACGTGCACCGCCGGGTCCTCGCGCATGGCGTCCCGCAGCGCGGAGTTGAGCGCCTGCGCCATGGACGCGGTGCGCACCTCCGGCGCAGCGGCTCCGCCAAGGGTGGGGGTGGGCGACGGGTGGGCGCTCATCGGTCCGCCACCTCCGCCTCCGCGGCCAGCTCGGCGGCCAACTGCTCGGCCTGCTCCCGCAGTTGGGGGGTCGGTTCGGCGAAGACGTGGGCGAACAGCGACATCGGGTCCAGGGCCGGGTCGGCGTGGAACTCGGCCCGCATCCGGGCCGCCAGCGCCTCCGCCTCCTCGGCCGACTCCCGCACCAGCCCGTCGTCCAGCAGGCCGAGCCCGCGCAGCGCCCGCTCCATCAGCAGGATCGGGTCGTGCTCGCGCCAGGCGGCCACCTCGGGCTCGGTCCGGTAGCGGGTGGCGTCGTCGGCGTTGGTGTGGGCGTCGATCCGGTAGGTCAGCGCCTCGACCAGGGTCGGGCCGCCGCCGGCCCGGGCCCGCTCGACCGCCTCGGTCAGCACCGCGTGCACGGCGGGCGCGTCGTTGCCGTCCACCAGCCGGCCCGGCATGCCGTAGCCGACGGCCTTGTGGGCCAGGCTCGGCGCGGCGGACTGGGCGCTGAGCGGGACGGAGATCGCGTAGCCGTTGTTCTGCACCAGGAAGACCACCGGGGCGCCCAGCACGGCCGCGAAGTTCAGCGCCTCGTGGAAGTCGCCCTCGCTGGTGCCGCCGTCGCCGAGCATCGCCAGCGCGACCACCGGCTCGCCGCGCAGCCGGGCGGCGTGCGCCAGTCCGACGGCGTGCGGGGCCTGGGTGGCGAGCGGGGTGCAGAGCGGGGCGGTGCGGCTGGCCCGCGGGTCGTAGCCGGTGTGGGCGCTGCCGCGCAGCAGGGTCAGCGCCTCCAGCGGGTCGACGCCCCGGGAGACCACGGCGAGGGTGTCGCGGTAGCTCGGGAAGAGCCAGTCGCGCTCGCCGAGCACCAGCGCGGCGGCGACCTGGCAGGCCTCCTGGCCGGTGGACGCCGGGTAGACGGCGAGCCGGCCCTGCTTGGTCAGGGTGGTGGCCTGCTGGTTGTACCGGCGGCCGACGACCAGCCGGCGGTACAGCTCGCGCAGCAGGGCCGGGTCGTACTTCTCCAGCGCGGGGGTGCCGAGCGCCCGGACGGGGGAGTGGTCCGGGAGCAGGGGCGCCGGGTCGGTGCGCGGGGCGGTGGCGCCGGGCAGCCAACCGGGGACGCCGGTGTGGTGTCTGTGGTCGAGAACGGTCATCTCGGGGCACCTCCAGGGGTGGCGGGGGCTCCCTACCGATTGTTCGGTCGTCTGTTCATCTTGACCAGAAGCGTGACAAGGTGGTGGACATTCGGCCTGTTCGGCGGTCGACTGGTGGCAGTGCGTCCAAACGGTGGGGGTGGGGGGTCATGTCGGCTGAACAGATGTCCAGACTCGACCGGGTCGACCGGTCGATCCTGCGGCTGCTGCAGCAGGACGGCCGCGCCTCCATCCGCTCGGTGGCCGAGCGGGTGCACGTGTCCCGGGCGAACGCCTACGCCCGGATCTCCAGGATGGTCGAGGACGGCATCATCCGCGGCTTCACTGCCAGGGTGGACCACGAACGGGCCGGTCAGGCCGCGTCCGCGTACATCACCCTGAAAATCGTCCAGAACTCCTGGCGGACGGTGCGCGAGCAGCTGCTGGAGCTGCCCGGGGTGGCGCACATCGCGCTGGTCGGCGGGGACTTCGACGTCCTGCTGCTGGTGCACACCGCCGACAACAAGGCCCTGCGGGAGCTGGTGCTGGGCAGCATCCAGTCCATCCCCCAGGTGCTCGGCACCCGCACCATGCTGGTCTTCGAGGAGACCGACCAGGTGCCGCCGGTCTAGTACTGCAACGGTGCTTAGCGTGATGAGGCTTCGGTTTTCGGGCTGTGGCCTCGTCGTTTGTAGTGGCTGTTCCGGGCTTGGTGCTGGCGTC
>NZ_JBEXJK010000145.1:0-18823 GCF_040609095.1 Kitasatospora sp. NPDC004799 | reverse complement strand
GTCTGCTCGGCGGGCCCGCTGGCCGCGCGGCGGCGGCGGACGGTCTCGCGCAGCGCGCCGGCCTGCGGCAGGTGCGGCTCGGCGGCGGCGTGCACGACGGCGTCGACCCAGCCTTCGACCAGCGCGAGCGCCGTCTCCAGGCGGGCGAGCGCGGCCTTCTGCTCGGGGGTGTCCTCGGGCTGGAGCAGGCCGCCGGCCAGCGCCTCCTGGAGCGCCTCCGGGTTGCTCGGGTCGAGCTGGCCGACCAGCTCCTCCATCCGCGAGGTGTCGACCTTGATACCGCGGGCGTAGGCCTCGACGGCGCCCAGCAGGTGGGCCCGCAGCCACGGCACGTGGGCGAAGAGCCGCTGGTGGGCGGCCTCGCGCAGGGCGAGGTAGAGCCGGACCTCGTCGGCGGGCACGCTCAGGCCCTCGCCGAACTCGGCGACGTTCTGCGGCAGCAGCGCGGCCTTGCCGGCCGGGGCGAGCGGCAGGCCGACGTCCGCGGAGCCGACCACCTCGCCGGCGAGCGCGCCGAGCGCCTGGCCGATCTGGGTGCCGAACATGGCGCCGCCCATCGAGCGCATCATGCCCATCAGCGGGCCGGCCATGGCCTGCATCTCCTCGGGCAGGACGCCGCCCATGGCGTTGCCGACCCGCTCGGCGACCGGGTCCACCAGGTCCTTCCAGACCGGGAGGGTGGCCTCGATCCACTCGGCGCGGCTCCAGGCGACGGCCGTGCCGGCGCCGGACGGGAACTCGGTGGAGCCGTCGAGCCACAGGTCGGCCAGGCGGACGGCCTCGGCGACGGCGGAGCGCTCGGCCGCGCTGACCGAGCGGTCCTTGCTCTTGCCCTCGGCGGGCTCGGCGACCACGGTCTGGCGGGCGATGTTCTTGGCGAGGTCCCAGTTCACCGGGCCGCCCTCGAACGAGAGCATCTGGCCGAGCTGCTGGAACGCGGCGCCGAGGTCGCCCGGGTTCATGCCGCCGAACATCGCGGCGAAGGGGTTGTCGGCACCGGCGCCGCCGGGGCCGCCCGGGGCGCCGGGCATGCCGAAGATCGCGCCGAAGGGGTTGCCGCCACCGAAGCCGAAGGGCTGCGGGCCGCTGCCGGACTGCTCCTGGTCCTTCTTCTTCTGCGCGTCGTCGGGCTTGGCCTTGCCGTCCTCGGGCTCCTCGGGCGGAACGCCGAATCCGAAGGGAAGGTCGCTCACGGGGTCCTCGATCCGGTCGGCCGTCATGCGGGTGTGGCGGGAAAGTCTGCGCCCGGGGCGGCGGCGGAGCGGGGAACTCGGAGGCGGCTCCCGCGCGGCAGGCCCGCGCCGGGTGCACCGCCGGGCCTTCGCCTCGGGCAGGATGGACGTACGTGACACACGTCCGTACGCACATAAAGCTAACCGTGGAGGATGGCCGGTGAGTTCCCCGCCCTCGGACGTTCGCTCTGGGCTGACCGGAGGAGAGGACGCGTCGGACACCACGGCGTCGCCGCCTCCAGCCTACGGCGGACGGCCGCTGACCGTGGCGGTCACCGGTGCCGCGGGCGTCCTCGGAGAGCGGGTCGCCGCCCGGTTGGTGGCCTCCCCGCACGTGCGGAAGGTCCTCGCGGTGGACGACCGGCGCGGTGACGTGCCGGGCGTGCACTGGCGGGTGCTCGACGTGCGCGACCCGGCGGTGGCCGAGCGGCTGGCCGGCGTCGACGTGGTGGTGCACCTGGCGATGGACTTCGGCATGGAGTCCGACGCCCGGGCCCGCAGCGCCTACAACGTGCGCGGCGCCCAGACGGTGCTGACCGCGGCCGCGGCCGCCGGGGTGAACCGGGTGGTGCTGTGCACCTCGGCGATGGTCTACGGCGCGCTGGCCGACAACGAGGTGCCGCTGGCGGAGGACTCCGAGCTGCGGGCCACCGAGGAGGCCTCGCTGGTCGGGGACCTGCTGGAGATCGAGCGGCTGGCCCGCCGGGCGCCGCGCGCCCACCCGGGCCTGCAGGTGACGGTGCTGCGCCCGGCCGTGGTGGTGGGCCCCGGCGTGGACACCGTGCTGACCCGGCACTTCGAGGCGCCCCGGCTGCTGGTGGTGGCCGGCTCCCGGCCGTGCTGGCAGTTCTGCCACGTGGACGACCTGGCGGCGGCGCTGGAGTACGCGGCGCTGGGCCTGGTCGAGGGCGAGGTGACGGTCGGCTGCGACGGCTGGCTGGAGCAGGAGGACGTCGAGCGGCTGTCCGGGATCCGGCGGATGGAGCTGCCGGCCTCGCTGGCGCTCGGCACCGCGGCCCGGCTGCACCGGCTGGGCCTGACCCCGGCCCCGGCCGGGGACCTGGCGTACACGATGTACCCCTGGGTGGTGTCCGGCAGCCGGCTGCACGAGGCGGGCTGGCGTCCGGCGCACACCAACGAGCAGGTGCTGGCCGAGCTGCTGGAGCAGGTGTCCGGCAAGCACGCGGTGGCCGGGCGCCGGCTGGGCGGCAAGGAGGCGGCGACCAGTCTGGGCGCGGCCGGGGCGACGGTGGCGCTGGTCGGTACGGCGGCGCTGGTGCGCCGGGCCCGCAAGCGGCGGCGGTTCTGACCGGCCGGAGCTGTTCGGCCGGTTACGTAAGGCCGGTCCGGCCGCCGGTTCGATCGGCCGCGTGGATCGGTCGACAGGCGGCACTTCTCACGATGCGAAATTCCCCCGTCGTGATGCGGAAAGAACTTGCCCCGCACCGTCCCGGATGGGCAATCATGGGGGCATGTCCGAGAACCACGACCCCATCCGGCTGCTCGCCGTCCGCGACACCCCGCTCTCGCTGGACGAGGTGTACGAGGCGGTCGGCGACGACGCGGCCGGCGGCACCACCGTCTTCGTCGGGACGGTCCGGGACCACGACGGCGGCAAGTCCGTCGCCGCGCTGGAGTACAGCTGCCACCCCACCGCCGAGCAGGAGATGCGCCGGATCGCCGAGAAGGTGGTCGCGGACTTCCCGGTCCGGGCGCTCGCCGCGGTCCACCGGGTGGGCCGGCTGGAGATCACCGACAAGGCGGTGATCGTCGCCGTCTCCTGCGCCCACCGCGGCGAGGCCTTCGCGGCTGCCCGCCGACTGATCGACGACCTCAAGCACGAGGTGCCGATCTGGAAGCACCAGGTCTTCTCCGACGGCGAGGAGGAGTGGGTCGGCGCCGGCGGCTGCTGACGGCGGCCGCGGAACGGCGGTGCGCCGGAACCGACGGGCACGGTTCGCGCGTCCGTCCGGTCAGGCGCGCCGGGGCCTCACTCCAACGGGTCCGCGGCGGCGCTCCGAATACTCCCTGGAAGTGAGCCGATCGGCCGTCCCGTAACCCGGACGGCGCCGGCCGCGTTGTCCGCCGGAGTGGTTAATCTGCTCATAGACACGACGAGCTGGGAGTACTGGTATGGGTGTGCTCGCCTGGTTGATCATTCCGGTTGTCGCCGTCCTGGTCGCCGCCCTCTGGGCGGGGTGGGCCCAGCGGGCCCCGCGGGCCACCGGTGACCCGGCCTCACTCGCCGAGCACCGGCGCTTCATGGCCGCCATGGAACGCACCACCGCGGGCGCGGCCGCCCCCGGTGAGGGCTCCGGCAGGTAGCCCGGCGGGCGTCCTTTCCGGCGCGTCCCGTACTGTCGAGGCATGCCACGCCGCTCCGCGACGATGCTCGCTGCCACCCTGCTGCTCATAGCGCTGCTCTGCGTCTCGGTGCTGATGAAGGTGCCGTACACGGAGATGAGCCCGGGGCCGACGTACAACACGCTCGGCAGCCAGGGCGGCAAGCCGGTGATCAGCATCAGCGGGCACGAGTCGTACCCGACGAGCGGTCACCTCAACATGACCACCGTCCAGGTCACCGGGGCCAAGTACGAGCCCAGCCTGGTCAACGCGGTGGTCGGCTGGCTGCGGGACGACGTGCTGGTGGTGCCGCACGACAACGTCTACCCCAAGGGGCAGTCGGACGCGGAGGCCAAGAAGCAGAACGCCGAGGAGTTCGCCTCCTCCGAGGACAGCGCCCGCACCGCGGCGCTCAAGCAGCTGGGCATCCCGGTCGGCAGCGAGCTGATCGTGAAGTCGGTCACCGCGGGCGCCCCGGCCGAGGGCCGGCTGCACGCGGGCGACCAGATCGTGGCGGTGGACGGCACGCCGGTCGGCTCGGTCGAGCAGGTGGTCGCGGCCGTCACCAAGCACAAGCCGGGCGAGTCGGCGGTCTTCACCGTCGTGCCGCGGGTCAAGGACGCGAACGGCGCCGCCGCGGCCGGCGGGAGGACCGACGTCGCCGTCCCGACCGTACGGGCCAAGGACCTCGACCCGAAGGCCCCGGCCGAGCGGGCCGAGCTCGCGGTGGTGGGCATCGGCACCGGGATCCGGCACACCTACCCGTTCCAGATCGACATCGGCCTGCAGGACGTCGGCGGCCCGAGCGCCGGCCTGATGTTCTCGCTCGGCATCATCGACAAGCTGACCCCGGGCGGCGACCTCACCGGCGGCAAGTTCGTGGCCGGCACCGGGACCATCGACGACGACGGCAAGGTCGGCCCGATCGGCGGCATCTCGATGAAGCTGATCGCCGCCCGGGACGCCGGGGCCGAGTACTTCTTCACCCCGTCCTCGAACTGCGCCGAGGCGAGCAAGAACGTCCCGTCCGGGCTGACCCTGATCAAGGCGGAGACGCTGGACGGCGCGCTGAAGTCGCTGGAGCAGGTCCGCTCCGGGCAGACCTCCGCGCTGCCGTCCTGCGCCGCCCCTGCCAAGTAGCCACCGAGTAGCCGCCGAACAGCGGCCGGGCGGCCGCCGCCGGGCGAGGGCGTCAGGCGAAGGTCGCCAGCAGCGCGTCGGTCAGGCCGGGCACCAGGTCGGGGCCGGTCAGCACCTCGCGGGCGACGTCCTTGGACCGCAGCCGCAGGGCGATCTCCTTCTTGCCGTCGCGGAGCACCGCGGCGGTGATCCGCACCTCCTCGCGCTTGGGGTGGTTGGCCACCCACTCGGCGAGCTGGGCGTCGCTGGCCCCGCGCGGGCGGGACTGCTCGGCGCCCGGCGGCAGCATCAGGCGCTCGACGACCAGGGCGCAGCCGGCCACCGAGTCGGGCCAGGCGATGGTGCCGAGGAACTTGTCGAGCTCCATGCCGGCCGGCAGCTCGTCCTGCTCGATCGGGGTCAGGCCGGCCTCGTCGCCCTCGGCGAGGCCGAGCTGCTTGGCGATCTTCGGGTTGGCCTTGCGCAGGGCGGCGCTGTCCACCAGGGCGAACAGCCGGGCCGGGAGGTCCCAGCCGAGGGTGGCGGCGTACTCGTCGATCTCCAGCGCGGCCCGGGTCAGCGGGGTGGCGGCCGGGAGCGTGGAGACGTCGTCGGGGGAGTTGTTCTGAGAAGACGCGTCGGACATGCCTCAATCCTCACACGCCGGGCGGGCCGCGCTCGCCGGGCGGTTCGCGCTCGCCGGGCGGTTCGCCGGGAGGCGGCCGGCCGGGCGGCGGGAGCCGCGGCGGGGACGGCCGGCGGCGGTCGGGCGTCGTAACCGTCTGCTAACGGTGGGAACTCGGCCAAAGCCTGGTTAAGTTTCTCTGACGACCGACCCCATTCAGACGACACAGCCGAGGTGCCACCGTGGTCTTCCAGATGCCCGAACGCTCAGGGCCGGGTTTCCGGCGCAGGGTAGGCCCGCCCTCCCGGCGGGCGCGGGTGGCCCTGCTGACCCTGGGCGTGCTCGCGGTGCTCTTCCTGCTGTTCGTCATGTTCGCGGGCTTCTGGACGGACTGGCTGTGGTTCAGGTCGGTCCACTTCTCCTCGGTGTTCACCACCCAGCTGTGGACGAAGATCGGCCTGTTCGCGGTGTTCGGCCTGCTGATGGCGGTGATCGTCGGCTTCAACATCTGGCTGGCGCACCGGCTGCGGCCGCCGCTGTCGGCGATGTCGGTGGAGCAGCAGAGCCTCGACCGCTACCGGGCCGGCTTGGCGCCGTTCAAGCGCTGGGCGCTGGTCGGCATCTCGCTGGTGATCGGCCTGGTGGCCGGTGCCGCGGCCTCCGGCCAGTGGCGGACCTGGCTGATGTGGACGAACTCGACCTCCTTCGGTGAGAAGGACTCGCAGTTCGGCATGGACGTCTCGTTCTACGCCTTCGACCTGCCGTTCTACGAGTTCGTGCTGGGCTTCGCGTTCAGCGCGGTGATCGTCTCGCTGCTGACCTCGGCGCTGGTGCACTACCTGTACGGCGGGCTGCGGCTGCAGGGCCCGGGCCGCCGGGCGAGCGCGGGCGCGCAGGGGCACCTGGCGGTGCTGCTGGGCGTGTTCGTGCTGCTGAAGGCCGTCGCGTACTGGCTGGACCGGTACGGGCTGGCGGTGAAGACCGGCTCCTACAAGGGCGTGTCCGGCTGGACCGGTCTGCGCTACGTGGACGCCAACGCGTTCCTGCCGGCCAAGACCATCCTGTTCTTCGTCGCGATCATCTGCGCGGTGCTGTTCTTCCTGACCCCGATCCGCCGCACCTGGGCCCCGGCCCTGATCGGCCTGGGGCTGATGGTGCTGTCGGCGGTGCTGATCGGCGGGCTGTACCCGGCGATCGTGCAGCAGTTCCAGGTCAAGCCGAACGAGCAGGCCAAGGAGACGCCGTACATCCAGAAGAACATCGACGCCACCCGCCAGGCGTACGGGATCGCGGACGCGCAGACCACCCAGTACACCCCGCAGGGCACCACCAGCCCCGAGGCGCTCGCGCCGGACGCGCAGACCGTCGGGGACATCCGGCTGCTGGACCCGAACGTGGTCTCGCCGGCGTTCCAGTCGCTGGAGCAGCAGCGCAACTACTACGCCTTCCCGACCACGCTGGACGTGGACCGCTACGGCACCGGGCAGGGCAAGCAGGACAGCGTGATCGGCCTGCGCGAGCTGGACCTCAACGGCGTGCAGCGCAACTGGATCAACGACCACTTCAAGTACACCCACGGCTACGGCGCGGTGGTCGCCAAGGGCAACCAGGTCGACGACAAGGGCCAGCCGGTGTTCACCGAGTCGGGCCTGCCGGCCACCGGCAACCTGGGCGACTACCAGCAGCGGATCTACTACGGCGAGAAGACCACCACGTACTCGATCGTCGGCGGCGCGAACAAGGAGATCGACTACACCGATCCCAAGACCGGCCAGAACGCCGAGTACACCTACACCGGCGGCAGCGGGGTCTCGCTGGACAACCCGCTGACCCGGGCCGCGTACGCGGTGCGCTTCGCCGAGCCGCAGATCCTCTACGCGGGGGCGATCAGCGACGGCGCCAAGGTGATCTACAACCGGACGCCGAAGGAGCGGGTGGAGAAGGTCGCGCCGTGGCTGTCGATCGACGCCGACCCGTACCCGGTGGTGCAGGACGGCCGGGTGCTGTGGGTGCTGGACGGCTACACCACCTCGGACGGCTTCCCGTTCTCCTCGAAGACGACGCTGGGCGCCGCCACCAAGGACTCGCTGACCAACCAGCGCGGTGAGCTGCTGAGCGCCGCCAACCAGGTCAACTACATCCGCAACTCGGTCAAGGCCACGGTGGACGCCTACACCGGCGAGGTGAAGCTCTACCAGTGGGACGAGAAGGACCCGGTCCTGAAGACCTGGATGAAGGCCTTCCCGGGCACCGTCGAGGCGAAGGCGGACATCCCGCGGACGCTGCTGCCGCACCTGCGCTACCCGCAGGACATGTTCAAGGTGCAGCGCGACCTGCTCGGCCAGTACCACGTCACCGACGCCAACTCCTTCTTCAACGGCAGTGACATCTGGCAGGTCCCGGTGGACCCGACCAGCGACACCAAGCAGGTCCAGCCGCCGTACTACGTGACGGTGCGGATGCCGGACACCGGCGCCGCGAGCTTCTCGCTCACCAGCACCTTCGTGCCCAACCAGCGGCCCAACCTGGCGGCCTTCATGGCCGTCAACGCGGACCCGGGGGACGACTACGGGAAGATCCGCATCCTGAAGATGACGGGCGAGAGCGGCGCCCCCGGCCCCGGCCTGGTGCAGTCGAAGTTCAACTCCCGCCAGGAGGTGGCCTCGCAGATCTTCGCGCTGAAGAGCGGCGGGGACGCCGAGCTGGAGTACGGGAACCTGCTGACCCTGCCGGTCGGCGGCGGGCTGCTCAACATCGAGCCGGTGTACGTGCGCGGCCGCGGGGCCAAGTACCCGACGATGCAGAAGGTCCTGGCGGTGTACGGGGACGACAACGTGGCGTTCGAGGACACCCTGGAGGCCGCGCTGAAGAAGGTGTTCGGCGGGGCGCCGCCGGCGACCACCCCGACCGTGCCGTCCACGCCGGGCACCGGGACGGCTCCGACCACCCCGACGGCGCCCGCCACGCCGGCGCCGGGCGGGACGATCTCGCCGGAGCTCCAGAAGGCGATCTCGGACGCGCAGAAGGCGTACAACGACAGCCAGGCCGCGATCAAAAACGGCGACTGGGTGGCCTACGGCAATGCCCAGAAGGCGCTCGGCGACGCGCTGAAGGCCATCTCGGCGGCCGGCGGCGGCAGCCCGGCGCCGGCCCCGACCGGCACTCCCGCCCCGGGGGCCACCGGCGGCGGATCGCCGAGTCCGCAGCCGTAGCCGCTGAGCTGCGGCAACCGTTTTCCGTTCCACCCCGCGTCCGTGCTAGGGTTCAACTACCGACGCGGGGTGGAGCAGCTCGGTAGCTCGCTGGGCTCATAACCCAGAGGTCGCAGGTTCAAATCCTGTCCCCGCTACAAAGGCCAGAGGCCCGGAGGATCTTCCTCCGGGCCTCTGGTGTTTCCCGCGCCGTTCTCCTCCGGAAGCGGCGGGAACCGCTCCGGTACTATCGACCGTCGCCAAGAGGGACGGCAGCGGGGTTTGTGGGGTTGAAGTGTCGGGAAATCGACAAAGCGCCGAAGCAATTTCGTCGGCTTCGGGTCGGCCCCGCCGGAATTCGGCCGGGGCAGGTGTACGCGGGTACTGGGTGATGCGACGATGGGACACATGGGGGACGGTGCGCGGCTGCTGACCGGCCGTCGGGTCCGGCGCCTCTCCTGGGAGTCCCCCCGGCCGCGGGCCGGGGCACGATGCCGCGACACTCTGGGGGAGCGGGAGTCGGCATGAGGCTGATCGGCAAGTCAGGCGCCAAGTCCTCGGCGGCCGCCGAGGCGGACACCGACGCCTGGGCGGAGAGCACCGCCAGCCGCCCCGGGGCCCTGCCCGCCCAGCGCACCAGCGGACTGTCCGAGCGCCCCCCGGCCCCGGGCTACGGGCCGGACAGCCTGGTCCACGTGTCGACCCGTCAGTTCGCCGCCGCCGTCGGCGCGTACGGGGAGCAGCCCGGCGGGGAGCCGGCCGCCGGCGCCGCGCTCGACCCGGCCGGCCTGGACGCGACCAGCTTCGAGACCGCCCTCGCCGCCCGCGAGTCCGCCGCTCTGGAGGCCCGCCACCGGCAGGCCGCCGACGGCGGGGACCCGGACGCCGCCTGCCGGCTCGGCACCCTGCTGCTGCGCCGCGGGGAGCTGGAGGACGCCGAGCCCTACCTGCGCGCCGCCGCGGCGGCCGGGGTGCGCGCCGCCGCCAACAACCTCGGCGTGCTGCTGCACCAGCAGGGCCACCGGGCCGAGGCCGGCCAGTGGTGGCGCCAGGCGGCGGTGGCCGGCAGCGCGCCGGCCGCGCACGCGCTCGGGCTGCAGCTGCGCGACCAGGGCGAGGAGGAGGCCGCCGAGTACTGGCTGCACTTCGCCGCCGACCACGGCCACCCGCTGGGCGCCTACGCCCTGGGCGACCTGATGGAGCACCGGCGGGACGTGCGCGCCGAGCGCTGGTTCAAGGTGTCCGCCGACGCCGGGCACCGGGAGGCCTCCTACCGGCTGGCCCGGATGCGCGAGGCCGCCGGGGACAAGGAGACCGCCGAGACCTGGTACCGCACCGCGGCCGCCCGCAGCCACGCCCGCGCCGCGCTGCGGCTGGGCGTGCTGCTGGAGGAGCGGGCCCGCACCGACCGGTCGCTGCTGGACGAGGCGGCCCGCTGGTACCGGCAGGCCGCGCAGAACGGGGAGCCGCGCGCGGCCTGCGCGCTGGGCTTCCTGCTGCGCGACTCCGGGGACCTCGCGGCCGCCGCCGAGTGGTGGCAGGAGGCCGCCGAGGCCGGGGACGGCAACGCCGCCAACGCGCTGGGCGCGCTGCACGCGAGCCGCGGCGAGGCCGCCGCGGCCGAGCGCTGGTACCGCGCCGCACTGGACGCGGGCGACCAGAACGGCGCCTTCAACCTGGGCCTGCTCTGCGCCGGCACCGGCCGCGAGCAGCAGGCCGAGCAGTGGTACCGCCGGGCCGCGTACGCCGGGCACCGGGAGGCCTGCAACGCGCTGGCGGTGGTGCTGCTGCAGCGCGGCGACGAGTCCGGCGCCCAGCCGTGGTTCTCCAAGGCGGCCGAGGCCGGCAGTGTGGACGGCGCCTTCAACCTCGGGGTGCTGCACGCCGGGCGCGGGGAGCAGCGGCAGGCCCACGAGTGGTACGCGCGGGCCGCGGCCGAGGGGCACGGCGAGGCGGCCCTGCAGCTCGCGGTGGTCCAGGAGCAGCGCGGCAACCTGGCCGGGGCGCTGGAGCGCTACCGGCAGGCGGCGGCGGGCGGTTCGGCCGAGGGCGCGTTCCGGCTGGCCTCGGTGCTGGACCGGCGCGGGGACGCGGACGCCGAGGCCGAGCACTGGTACGCGGTGGCGGCCGACGCCGGGCACCGCCGGGCGCAGGTGCGGATGGGTGTGCGGGCGGCCGAGCGCGGGGCGCTGGAGATCGCCGAGAGCTGGTACCGGCGGGCGGCCGAGGCGGGCAGTCGCAGCGCGGCGTTCAACCTGGGGCTGCTGCTGGCCCGGCAGGACAGCGAGGCGGAGGCGATGCTCTGGTACACCCGGGCCGCGGACGCCGGGCACGGCCGGGCGGCGCTGCGCCTGGCGCTGCTGGCGCTGCGCCGGGGGGAGCCGATGCAGGCGGAGAACTGGTGCCGGCGGGCGATCGACTCCGGGCCGGCCGAGGTGGCGGAGCGGGCCGGGCGGCTGCTGGGCGCGCTGAACGCGGAGCTGAGCGCGTAACTCCCCGGCCGGGGGCGCCGGTTCGACGCCCTGGTCGGGTCGGCGGGTGAAGGTCCCGGTCAGGGGCGGCAGTTCGGGCACAGGCCGCGGTAGGTGACCTCGGCGGCGGTGATCGTGAAGCCGAAGCGCTCGGCGGCGGGGAGGGCGGCGAGCGGGTCGCCCTGCGGGTGGACGTCGCGGATCGCGCCGCAGCCCGAGCAGACCAGGTGCTGGTGGGCGCGGTGCGCGTTGGGGTCGTAGCGCTTGGCGCGGCCGTCCGTGGCGACCTCCAGGACCTCGCCGAGGCCGACGAGTTCGCCGAGGGTGTTGTAGACGGTGGCGCGGCTGATCTCCGGCAGGCGGGCCGTCGCGCGGGCGTGCACCTCGTCCGCGGTGAGGTGGACGTGCTCGCCGTCCAGGACCTCGGCCACGACGCGGCGCTGCGAGGTCAGCCGCCAGCCTCTCGCGCGCAGTCTCTCCAGCAGGTCGCTCATGCCATCCAGAGTAGGTCAGGCTCTGAGATTGGTTCCAGTGTTGACTTGGACAAAGTCCAAGTTAGGATCGTGTCATCAAGACCGGATACCGCGGAGGCACTCCCATGACGACCCAGGACGAGCTGCGCCCGACCCTGACCACGGAGGCGGGTGCCCCCGTCGCCGACAACCAGAACACCGAGACGGCGGGCGTCGGGGGCCCGGCGCTCATCCAGGACCAGCTGCTGTTCGAGAAGCTCGCGCGCTTCAACCGCGAGCGCATCCCGGAGCGCGTGGTGCACGCCCGCGGCGCCGGCGCGTACGGCACCTTCACCGTGACCGCCGACGTGACGCCCTGGACCAGGGCGGCGTTCCTGTCCGGGATCGGCAAGCAGACCGAGGTCTTCGCCCGCTTCTCCACCGTGGCCGGCAACCTCGGCGCGGCCGACGCGGTGCGCGACCCGCGCGGCTTCGCGCTGAAGTTCTACACCGAGGAGGGCAACTACGACCTCGTCGGCAACAACACCCCGGTGTTCTTCATCAAGGACGCCATCAAGTTCCCCGACTTCATCCACACCCAGAAGCGCGACCCGTACACCGGCTCGCAGGAGGCGGACAACGTCTGGGACTTCTGGGGCCTGTCGCCCGAGGCCACCCACCAGGTGACCTGGCTGTTCGGCGACCGCGGCATCCCGGCCTCGTACCGGCACATGAACGGCTACGGCTCGCACACCTACCAGTGGCAGAACGAGGCCGGCGAGCACTTCTGGGTGAAGTACCACTTCAAGACCGACCAGGGCATCCGCAACCTCACCCAGGCCGAGGCCAACACCCTGGCCGGCGAGGACCCGGACAGCCACCAGCGCGACCTGCGCGAGTCGATCGAGCGCGGCGAGTTCCCCAGCTGGACGGTCCAGGTCCAGATCATGCCGGCGGCCGACGCGGCGGACTACCGCTTCAACCCCTTCGACCTGACCAAGGTCTGGCCGCACGCCGACTACCCGCCGATCGAGATCGGGAAGCTGGAGCTCAACCGCAACCCCGACAACGTCTTCGCCGAGGTCGAGCAGTCGATCTTCTCCCCGGCGCACTTCGTGCCCGGCATCGGCCCGTCCCCGGACAAGATGCTCCAGGGCCGCCTGTTCTCGTACGCAGACGCCCACCGCTACCGGGTCGGCATCAACGCCGACCACCTGCCGGTGAACCGCCCGCACGCCACCGAGGCCGAGAACTACGGCCGGGACGGCTACCTGTACGACGGGCGCCACGGCCGCCGGAAGAACTACGAGCCGAACAGCTTCGGCGGCCCGGTGCAGACCGGCCGTCCGCTGTGGGCCGCGACCGCCGTCGACGGTGCCACCGGCACCCACGTCGCGCCCTCGCACGCCGAGGACGACGACTTCGTGCAGGCCGGCGACCTGTACCGGCTGTTCTCCGAGGAGGAGAAGCAGCGCCTGATCGGCAACCTGGCGGGCTTCATAGCCAAGGTCTCCGCCGACCGCGAGGACATCGTGGAGCGGGCGGTGGACAACTTCCGCAAGGCCGACGCCGACTTCGGGCAGCGGCTGGACGCGGCGGTCCGGGAGCTGCGCAAGCAGTAGGCGGACCGGTGAAGCGGCGGCCCCCTCGACCGGCTCCCACCGGTCGAGGGGGCCGCACCATGACGCGCCCGGGACGGATCAGACCGAGAGCCGGCGCAGGGCCTCCTCGTGCAGCAGGCCGTTCGAGGCGACGGCGTCGGCGCCGCCCGGGCCGGGCACGCCGTCCAGGCCGGTGAAGCGGCCGCCGGCCTCCTCCACGATGATGCAGTTGGCCGCCATGTCCCACAGCGACAGCTCGGGCTCGGCGGCGATGTCGACGGCGCCCTCGGCGACCATCATGTAGGACCAGAAGTCGCCGTAGGCGCGGGTGCGCCAGCAGGCCCGGGTGAGGTCCAGGAACGGGTCGAGGCGCCCGCGCTCCTCCCAGCCGGTGAGCGAGGAGTAGGAGAAGGACGCGTCCTCGATCCGGGAGACGCCGGAGACGTGCAGCCGGGAGGCCTTGGCCAGGCTGCGGCCGCCGAACGCGCCCAGGCCCTTGGCCGCCCACCAGCGGCGCTGGAGCGCGGGCGCGGAGACGATGCCGACCACCGGGCGCTCGACGCCGTCCGGGCCGTCCTCCAGCAGGGCGATCAGGGTGGCCCAGACCGGGACGCCGCGGATGTAGTTCTTGGTGCCGTCGATCGGGTCGATCACCCAGCGGCGCGGGCCCGAGCCCTGCAGGCCGAACTCCTCGCCGAGGACGGCGTCGCGCGGGCGGGCGCGCTGCAGCACGCTGCGCACCAGCTCCTCGGCGGCCTTGTCGGCGTCGCTCACCGGGGTGAGGTCGGGCTTGGTCTCGATCTTCAGGTCGAGGGCGCGGAAGCGCTCCAGGGTGACCGAGTCGGCCGAGTCGGCGAGGACATGGGCGAGTCGGAGGTCGTCGTGGTAATCGGCCATGCCCGAAACCCTAGCCCAGCCGGAGCCCCTGGCTCAGTGGGCCGTGCCGCTCAGCTGGAGGCCGATGACGCCCGCGATCACCAGCGAGATCGACACCAGCTTGAGCACCGAGCTGGTCTCGTCCAGGAAGACCATGCCGTAGATCGCGGTGCCGGCCGCGCCGATGCCCGTCCACACCGCGTAGGCGGGGCCGACCGGCAGGCTCTTCAGGGAGAGGGTGAGCAGGCCGAAGCTGCCGAGGGCGAACACGCAGAAGCTGATGGTGGGCCAGAGCCTGGTGAAGCCCTCACTGAGCTTGAGGTTGATCGCGAAGCCGGTCTCCAGCAGGCCGGCCAGGACCACCAGGGCCCATGCCATCCGTGCCCTCCCTGTCGATCGACGGTCGGACCGGATACGGCCCGACTTTCCTATGATCGCCAGGCGAGCCCGCTCCGACACCTCGAACGGGCCACCAACCCAGGGGAAGACGGACCCTAGTCCGCCTCGCCCTCCTTGCTGGCCAGCAGGCGGCGCAGCGAGTAGAGCCGGGCGGCCTCGGCGTGGCCGTCCGCGACCCAGGCGTCCAGCGCGCAGTCCGGCTCGTCGTGGCTGCACGCGCGCGGGCAGTCGACGGTGCCGGGCTCCAGGTCGGGGAAGGCGTGGATGACCCGGGACGGGTCGATGTGCGAGAGGCCGAAGGAGCGGAAGCCGGGCGTGTCGATCACCCAGCCGGGGTTCAGCGCCTTCTTCGAGCCCGGCTTGGCGCCGGGCGGCGGGGGCAGCCGCAGCGCCAGGGCGGAGACGGTGGTGTGCCGGCCGCGGCCGGTGACCGCGTTGACGTGCCCGGTCTGCCGCTGGCGGTCCGGCACGAGCGCGTTGACCAGGGTGGTCTTCCCGACGCCGGAGTGGCCGATGAACACCGTGGACAGGCCGCGCAGGTGCTCGCGGACGGCCTCCGCGCCGGTGGTCTCCAGCTCGTCGCGGCGGGTGACCACGTAGGTGATGCCCAGCGAGGCGTACGAGTCCAGCAGCGTCGAGGCCGGGGCGAGGTCGGACTTGGTGAGCACCAGCAGCGGCTCCATGCCCGCGTCGTACGCCGCCACCAGGCAGCGGTCGATCAGCCGGGGGCGCGGTTCCGGGTCGGCCAGGGCGGTGACGATGGCCAGCTGCTCGGCGTTGGCGACCACGATCCGCTCGTACGGGTCGTCGTCGTCCGCGGTGCGCCGCAGCACCGAGCTGCGCTCCTCCACCCGGACGATCCGGGCCAGGGTGTCGGCGTCCCCGGAGAGGTCGCCGACCAGGCTGACCACGTCGCCGACGACGACGCCCTTGCGGCCCAGCTCGCGGGCCTTCATGGCGACGACCTCGCGCTCCTGCTTCGTCCCCGGGTCGACCAGGCAGGTGATCCGGCCGCGGTCGACGGTCAGCACCATCGCCTCGGCGGCGTCCTCGTGCTTGGGCCGGATCCTGGTCCGCGGCCGGGAGCCCCGGCGGGCCGGGCGGTTGCGGATGTCGTCCTCGTCGGCGTCCTTGCCGTAGCGGCGCATGTGCTCAGTCTCCGCTCAGACGCCCGCCGCCGCTTCCGCCGCTTCGCCGAGCAGTTCGGCCCACATCCCCGGGAAGTCGGGCAGGGTCTTGGCGGTGGTGGCCACGTTCTCGACCTCCACGCCGGGCACGGCGAGGCCGAGCACGGCCGCGGCGGTGGCGAGGCGGTGGTCCTCGTAGGTGTGGAAGACACCGCCGCGCAGCGGGCGCGGGCGGATCCGCAGGCCGTCCTCGGTCTCGGTGACGTCGCCGCCCAGGTCGTTGATCTCCTTGGCGAGCGCGGCGAGCCGGTCGGTCTCGTGCAGGCGCAGGTGGGCGATGCCGTACAGGTGGGACTCGGAGTCGGCGAGCGCGGCGACGGCGGCGATCACCGGGGTGAGCTCGCCGACGTCGTGCAGGTCGGCCTCGATGCCGTGGATCCGGCCGGTGCCGGTGAACTGGAGGCCCTCGTCGGTGAACTCGCAGGCGCCACCCATCCGGGTGTAGATCTCGCGCAGCTGGTCACCGGGCTGGGTGGTGTGCCGGGGCCAGTCCCGCACGGTGACCCGGCCGCCGGTGACCAGGGCGGCGGCGAAGAACGGCGCGGCGTTGGAGAGGTCCGGCTCGACCACCAGGTCGCGGCCGAGCAGGGCGCCGGGGGTGACCCGCCAGACGTCCTTCTCGCCGCCGTCCTCGGGGGCGTCGACCTGGGCGCCGGCCTTGCGCAGCATCTCCACGGTCATCCGGATGTGCGGCAGCGACGGGACCGGGCCGCCGACGTGGCGGACCTCGATGCCGTGGTGGTAGCGGGCGCCGGAGAGCAGCAGGGCGGAGACGAACTGGGACGAGGAGGAGGCGTCCAGCTCGACCGGGCCGCCGTCCAGCGAGCCGGTGCCGTGCACGGTGAGCGGGAAGGCGCCGCGGCCGCCGTCCTCGATCCGGGCGCCGAGCGCGCGCAGGGCGTCGATCACGCCGTGCTGGGGGCGCTCGTAGCAGCGCGGGTCGCCGTCGAAGTGCACCGGGCCGTCGGCGAGGACGGCGAGCGGGGGCAGGAAGCGCATCACGGTGCCGGCGTTGCCGACGTCGATGGAGGCGGGGCCGAGCAGCGCGGGGGCGGGGATGACCCGCCAGGCCTCGCCGCCGCCGGTGCCGCCGGAGTCGTTGTTGACCTTCTCCTCGATGGTGACCCCGAGGGCGCGCAGGCCGTCGGCCATCAGCTGGGAGTCGCGGCTGCGCAGCGGGCGGCGCACCCAGCCCGGCCCGTCGGCGAGTGCCGCCAGCACCAGGGCCCGGTTGGTGACCGACTTGGAGCCGGGGATGGTGACGGTGGCGTCGACGGGGCTGGTCGCGACGGGGGCGGGCCACAGGGTCTCGGTCATGGGGCAAGTCTAGGGGCCGTACGGGAACGGTTCGGGCGGACTGTGATTCGCTCGCTCGCCTCCGGGGCGCTCGGACCCGGTGCCGGCGCGGCCCTTCGGCTCGGGCGGGTGGGGCTAGGCCAGCGGCTGGAGGAGCCAGGCGGCGCCGAGGGCGAGGCAGGCGAGGGCGACGAGCAGGAAGACGGTGACCCAGGCGAGGGCGGGGACGTGGGTGAGCCGGGCGAGCTGGTCGGCGTCGGAGTCGCGGGCCCAGCCGGTCCGGCGCTGGTGCTGGAGCTCCAGGACGGGCCGGACGGCGCCGAAGAGCAGGAACCAGCAGCCGAGGTAGGCGAAGCCGGCCTGGACCTCGGCGCTGCCGAACCAGGAGACCGTGAAGAAGGCGCCGCCGGCGACCAGCACGGACAGGAAGCCGAAGGCGTTGCGGATGCGCACGAGCAGGGCGAGCAGCAGCGCGATCGCCAGCCAGAGCAGCAGGGTGATCCGGTCGGCGGCGAGCAGGGCGGCGCAGCCGAGGCCGAGCAGGGCGGGGGCGGTGTAGCCGGCGGCGGCGGTGAGGACCATGCCGGGGCCGGTGGGGCGGCCGTAGGAGAGGGTGAGCCCGGAGGTGTCCGAGTGCAGCCGGATGCCGGCCAGCTTGCGCCGGGTGGCGAGGGCGGCCAGGCCGTGGCCGCCCTCGTGGGCGATGGTCACGGCGTTGCGGGCGACGTGCCAGAGCGGCCGGGCCAGGACGGTGAGCAGGGCGGCGGCGCCGGTGGCCAGCACCAGCCAGCCGGGCGGGGCGGTCTGGGTGCCGGTCACCTGGTTCCACAGGTCGCCGAAGGTGTGCTGGTTCGCGTTCATCGGTGTCTCCTGCCTCCGTCCGCCGCACTGGGCCGTCGCGTTGGGCCGTTCGGGGCAGCCTCCCATGCGGGGACGGTTGGGCGGGGGCGGTCGGTTCTGGTCCGGGGCCGGGGAGGTCCCGGAGTGCGGCGGCATGGCAAGCTGGCCCGCATGTGCGGTCGGTTCGCAGCCAGCAGCAAGCCCGAGGACGTCGTCGAGCTGTTCGGCGTCGAGCACTGGGATCCGGCGGAGACCCTGGCCCCGAACTGGAACGTCGCGCCGACGAACAGCGCCTTCGTGGTGCTGGAGCGGTTGGGCCGGGAGGAGCCGCGGCCGGTGCGGCAGCTGCGGGTGCTGCGCTGGGGGCTGGTGCCGCAGTGGTCGAACTCCGCCGAGACGGCGGTGAAGATGATCAACGCCCGGTCGGACACGGTGCACGAGAAGCCCTCGTACCGGCAGGCCTTCGCCGCGCGCCGGTGCATCCTGCCGGTGGACGGCTACTACGAGTGGCAGACGGTGCCGGGCGAGCGCGGCAAGGCGCGCAAGAAGCCGTACTTCGTCTCCCGGGCGGACGGCGCCCCGCTGGCGCTGGCCGGGCTGTACGAGTTCTGGCGCGACCGGGCGGTGCCGGCCGGGCACCCGGAGGCCTGGCTGGTGACGTTCACCGTCGTCACCACGGACGCCGAGGAGGCGCTGGCGCCGATCCACGAGCGGATGCCGCTGTTCCTGGACCGGCGGGACTGGGACGAGTGGCTGGACCCGCGGCTGACCGACCCGGACGCGCTGCGCCGGCTGCTGGTGCCCCCGCCGCCGGGCGCGCTGCTGGCCACCCCGGTGTCGCCGGCGGTCGGCAGCATCCGCAACAACGGCCCGGAGCTCAAGGAGCCGTGGACCGAGGTCGAGTACGAGACCACCCTGTTCTGAACCTCCTGGAGTCGCCGCGATGAGCACCACCGAACCGGTCCCCACCGAACCGGTCCCGACCGAACCGGTCCCCACCGAACTGGTCCCCACCGAGGCCGGGGAGGCCCGGATCAGCTACCACCGGGCCGCGGAGCCCCGGGCCGTGCTGGCGCTCGGCCACGGCGCGGGCGGCGGGATCGAGGCCCGCGACCTGGTGGCGCCCTCGCGGATCTGGTCCGGAGCCCCCGGGGGCAGGTCCTGCGCCAGGCCGCCCGGCCGGACGTAGCC
>NZ_JBEXJK010000144.1:0-18861 GCF_040609095.1 Kitasatospora sp. NPDC004799 | reverse complement strand
CTGCTGAAGCAGGCGCAGAAGATGCAGCAGGATTTCGCGAAGGCACAGCAGGAGCTGGCCGAGACGAAGGTGAACGGCTCGGCGGGCGGCGGCCTGGTCGAGGCCACGGTGACCGGTGCCGGTGAGCTGGTGGCGCTGACCATCGCCCCGGCGGCCGTGGACCCGGAGGACACCGAGACCCTGGCCGACCTGATCCTGGCGGCCGTCCGGGACGCCAACCAGACCGCGCAGAAGATGCAGGCCGAGCGCATGGGCCCGCTGACCCAGGGCCTGGGCGGCGGCATCCCCGGTCTGCCGTTCTGACGTCGGCTTCTTGTTCCACGAGGTCTGAAGTTCAGACGACAGACCCATGTGATTTATGTGGGAGTCGGGCGTCGGGCGCTGTGTCCGACGCCCGATTCGTTGGATGATGGCACCGGAGCACCACCGGCCAACCGGTACCACCGGCCGTCCGGGTACCACCGGGCCGTCCGGGCCGTCCGGCACGACCGGGCCACCTGGTACCGGCCGTCCGGCCCCACCGACCATCCGAAGGAAGGCGCGACGTTGTACGAGGGCGTGGTTCAGGACCTGATCGACGAACTGGGCAGGCTGCCCGGCGTCGGGCCCAAGAGCGCCCAGCGGATCGCCTTCCACGTGCTGCAGGCCGACCCGACCGACGTGCGCCGGCTGGCGCACGCGCTGCTGGAGGTCAAGGACAAGGTCCGCTTCTGCGTGGTCTGCGGCAACGTCGCGGAGGCCGAGCAGTGCCGGGTCTGCCTGGACCCGCGCCGCGACCTCGCGGTCATCTGCGTGGTCGAGGAGTCCAAGGACGTCGTCGCCATCGAGCGCACCCGTGAGTTCCGCGGCCGCTACCACGTGCTGGGCGGCGCGATCAGCCCCATCGAGGGCGTCGGCCCGGACGACCTGCGCATCCGCGAGCTGCTGGCGCGCCTCGCGGACGGCACGGTCACCGAGCTGATCCTGGCCACCGACCCCAACCTGGAGGGGGAGGCGACCGCCACCTACCTGGCCCGGCTCTGCAAGCCGATGGGCCTGAAGGTGACCCGTCTGGCGAGCGGCCTGCCCGTCGGCGGGGATCTGGAGTACGCGGACGAGGTCACCCTCGGCCGCGCCTTCGAAGGGAGACGACTGCTCGATGTCTGACCGGACGATCAACCAGCAGCCCCACACCCCCCACCAGCAGTCCCACGGGGAACCGGGGGCGCACGCCCCGCACACCCACGGACACGGCTCGGAGCCGGACGACTTCGCCGTGCAGATCGCCGACTCGGTGGAGAGCTTCGTGCTCGCCGTCACCGAGGTCGCGAAGGGCGACGAGCCCGGCAGCGCGGTCTCGCTGCTGCTCCTGGAGGTCTCGCAGCTGCTGCTGGCCGGCGGCCGGCTGGGCGCGATCGAGGACGTCGTCCCGGAGGACCGCTTCGAGCCCGATGCCGGTCCCGAGCCGGACGGCGAGCAGCTGCGCGAGCGCCTCGCCGAGCTGCTCGCGCCGATCGACGTCTACCACGAGGTCTTCGACCCGTACGGCCCGCCGGAGAAGCCCAACGCCTTCCGGATCTCGGACGACCTGGCCGGCGTGGTCAGCGAGCTCCAGCACGGCCTGACCCACTACCGAGAGGGCCGGGTCAGCGAGGCGCTGTGGTGGTGGCAGTTCTCGTACCTCTCCAACTGGGGCACCACCTGCACCGCGGTGCTGCGGGCCCTGCAGTCGCTGATCGCCCACGTCCGGCTGGACAGCCCGATCGGCGCGGTGCCGGACGGCGCGGACACCGACGACGACGGGCTCACCGACGAGCAGCTGGAGCAGCAGGCGGGCGACCTGATGGCGGCCGAGCTCGGCCTCGGGCGATAGGCGACCGGCAGGCCGGCGACAGACGCCCGGCTGGCGGGCAGGCGACCGGCGGGCCGGCGACCGGCCCTGGAGACCGGGCCGCGACGGCCCCGGATCGAATGCGTCCGCGGATTGTGACGAATGCCTCAGCGGCCTGCCCGGAAAAGAAATCCGAGCGGATCGCCGTCCCCCGATCCGCCGATTCTCCGGAGCCGTACCGAATCGCCCGCAGACCTGACGGCGGAGCCGCCCGTACCGCCGTTCACGTGCTGAAACTACCGTCTCACCATATGGAAAGCGCCGGTCGGAGCATGCCTGCTCGGTAGACTGACGACGACCGCACCCCCCTCTCCCCAGGGGGGTACGGGGGCCCGGAGCCCCCGGAAAAGACTTCGAGTCGAGGAGCGCACGTGGGCCTTGTCGTGCAGAAGTACGGCGGCTCATCCGTTGCGGATGCCGAAGGCATCAAGCGCGTGGCCCGTCGAATCGTTGACGCCAAGAAGGCCGGCCATGAGGTCGTCGTCGTGGTGTCCGCGATGGGCGACACGACGGACGAGCTCATCGAACTCGCGGAGCAGGTGTCACCGCTGCCTGCCGGCCGTGAGTTCGACATGCTGCTGACCGCTGGAGAGCGCATCTCCATGGCACTGCTGGCCATGGCGATCAAATCCCTGGGGCACGAGGCGCAGTCCTTCACGGGCAGCCAGGCCGGCGTCATCACCGACTCCGTCCACAACAAGGCGCGCATCATCGACGTGACGCCCGGTCGCATCCGCACCGCCCTGGACGAGGGCAACATCGCGATCGTGGCCGGCTTCCAGGGCGTCTCCCAGACCAGCAAGGACATCACCACGCTGGGCCGGGGCGGCTCGGACACCACCGCGGTGGCGCTCGCCGCCGCGCTCAAGGCCGAGGTCTGCGAGATCTACACCGACGTGGACGGCGTGTTCACCGCCGACCCGCGCGTGGTGAAGAAGGCCCGCAAGATCGACTGGATCGCCTACGAGGACATGCTGGAGCTGGCCTCGTCGGGGTCCAAGGTGCTGCTCGATCGGTGTGTCGAATACGCCCGTCGCTACAACATCCCGATTCACGTACGCTCGTCCTTCTCGGGTCTTCCCGGGACGATCGTCAGCAACGACAACCCGAACCAGCCCGAAGGGGGCGAGATGGAGCAGGCCATCATCTCCGGAGTCGCCCACGACACCTCCGAGGCCAAGGTCACCGTCGTCGGCGTGCCCGACAAGCCGGGCGAGGCGGCGCGCATCTTCCGCGCCATCGCCGACGCCGAGGTCAACATCGACATGGTGGTGCAGAACGTCTCCGCCGCGTCGACCGGGCTCACCGACATCTCCTTCACCCTGCCCAAGACCGAGGGCCAGAAGGCCATCGACGCGCTGGGCCGGGTCAAGGACGGCATCGGCTTCGAGTCGCTGCGCTACGACGACGCGATCGGCAAGATCTCGCTGGTCGGCGCCGGCATGCGCTCCAACCCGGGCGTCACGGCGACCTTCTTCGAGGCGCTGTCCGCCGCGGGCGTCAACATCGAGCTGATCTCCACCTCGGAGATCCGCATCTCGGTGGTCACCCGCGCCGAGGACGTGCCGGAGGCCGTCCGCGCCGTGCACAGCGCCTTCGGCCTGGACAGCGAGAGCGACGAGGCCGTCGTCTACGGCGGCACCGGGCGATGACCCGGGAGCGGAGCGGGAGCACCGGGCGATGACCCGGGCACCGGGCCGGGACGCCGGGCGATGACCCGGCGTCCGAACCTCGCCGTCGTCGGCGCCACCGGCGCGGTCGGCGAGGTGCTGCTCGGACTGCTCTCCCTCCGCCAGGACGTCTGGGGCGAGATCCGCCTCGTCGCCTCCCCGCGTCCGGCCGGCCGCAAGGCGGTGGTGCGCGGGGAGACCGTCGAGGTCGTCCCGCTGGCCGAGGAGGCCTTCGCCGGGATCGACGTCGCGGTGTTCGCCGTCCCCGAACCGGTCTCCGCCCAGTGGGCGCCGATCGCGGCGGCCAAGGGCGTCGTGGTGGTCGACGACTCGGCCGCGTTCCGCGCCGCCGAGGACGTGCCGCTGGTCGTCCCGGAGGTCAACGCGGCCGCGCTGCGGATCCGCCCGCGCGGCATCGTCGCCAGCCCGGCCGGCACCACGCTCGCGATGATCGCCGCGGTGGGTGCGCTGCACGCCGAGTACGGGCTGGCGCAGCTCGTGGTCGCCTCCTACCAGGCCGCCGACGGCGAGGGCCGGGCCGGCGAGGCGGCGCTGCGCGCGCAGACCGGGCTGGTGGCGGGCACCGCGGTCGGCCGGCAGACCGGCGACCTGCGCGCCCTGATCGCCGATCAGGGGCCGTTCGCCGCCCCGCTCGCGCTCAACGCCGTGCCCTGGACCGGCGGGCTGCGCGAGGGCGGCTGGTCCGCCGAGGAGATGGGCATCCGCGACGAGTCCCGCAAGGTCCTCGGCCTGCCCGCCCTGAAGGTCTCGGCGACCTGCGTCCACATCCCGGTCGTCCGCACCCACGCGCTGGCCGTGCACGCGCGGTTCGAGCGCGAGGTCACCCAGGAGCACGCGCAGGACATCCTGCGGGACGCGCCCGGCGTGGTCCTCTACGACGACCCGGCGGCGGGCGAGTTCCCGACGCCCAACGACGTGGTCGGGACGGACCCGGTCTGGGTCGGGCGGGTCCGGCGGGCGCTGGACGAGCCGGAGGCGCTGGACCTCTTCCTGTGCGGGGACAACCTGCGCAAGGGGGCGGCGCTCAACCTGGTGCAGCTCGCCGAGCTGGTGGCGGCGGAGCTGACGGCGGGCCGGCCGGCGGAGCCGGGGGAGTAGCGGCGCCCACGCGCCCCGGTGCACTCGTATGCGCCGTCGGGCCCGCGCAGTTCCGTCGGCCCGCGCGTTCCGGGCGCGTCCACGCGTTCCGTTGTGCCCGCTTGTGTCCACAGCTGTGTCCATACCTGTGTCCGCTCCTCGACACAATCTGTCCGGAATCCCGTGGGAATCCCCTGGAGGCCTCTTCCGCCGATGCGGAAGAATGGGCCCCGGGCCGGGCAACCATGACAGGGGATCGAGTGTCCAACGTGCGTGGCGAACGTGATGGTGGGGGCAAGGGCGGGCATCCCGGCGAGAGCCGCGGTGTCCTTCCCGTCGCGTGCCCCGAGGCCTGCGAGTAGGCCGGAAGTAGACCAGATGACGGCGGCCGCACCCGGTGCGGCGGACTCCGGCGCCGGTACCGACGCGGGTACCAGCGAGGACCTGCTCACCGAGACCTACCAGGCGCACTACCGCTCGCTGCTGCGGCTCGCCGCGCTGCTCCTCGACGACCTCTCGACCTGCGAGGACGTCGTCCAGGAGGCGTTCATCCGGGTGCACGCCGCCCGGCGCCGGGTGCGCGAGCCCGAGAAGACCCTGGCCTATCTGCGGCAGACGGTCGTCAACCTGTCCCGCTCCACGCTGCGCCGCCGCATCCTCGGGCTGCGACTGCTGCCGAAGCCCATGCCTGACATGGCCAGTGCAGAAGAAGGTGCCTACGATGCCCTGGAGCGCGACCAGTTGAAGGCCGCGCTGCGTGGTCTGCAACGCCGTCAGCGGGAGGTTCTGGTGCTGCGTTACTTCGTGGACATGACGGAGGCGCAGGTCGCCGAGACCCTGGGCATCTCGCTCGGTTCGGTGAAGGCCTACGGCTCGCGCGGACTCGCGGCCCTGCGCGTCCAGATGGAGGCCGGACATGGCTGAGGAGGACGGCGGCCGGCGGCGACCGGCGGACGGGGCTCCCGGGGCGCCGGGTTCGAACGCGGCCGGCGGGGCCGGTACGAGTGCGGCAGGTGGGCGCGGTACGAGTGCGGCCGGCAGACCCGGCCGCACGGGCGAGGTCCCGGAGCTCCTGGACCTGTCCACCGAGGAACGGGCGGTGCGCGAGCTGCTGCACGGCGCCGTCTCCGGCATCCAGCCCGCGGCCGACGGACTGCCGCGGATCCGGCGGGCCGTACCCCGCCGCCGGGCGGCCCGGCGCGGCGCCTGGACCGGCGCGGCCGCGCTCGCCTTCGTCGTCGCGATCGGCCTGCCCGTCCTGCACGAGGGGGAGCACCTCGGGCTCTCCGGCGGCCCCGGCTCGGCGGAGGTGCAGAGCCCGTCCGCGGCCTCCCCCAGCGGCGCCGCCGGAACCACCGGCGGCACCGGTGCGCCCCCGCACGCGGACCCGAGCGGCACCGCCGGCGTCACCTCGCCGCCCGGTACGGCCACGACCGCGCACACCCCCGGCGGCGGGCTGACCCACAGCGACGGCAGCGTCGCGCCCACCGGGACCTCCGGCGCCGGCGACGGCGGCATCGTCCCGCTCTGCGTGCGGACCGACCTCGGCGAGGGCGTCGCGCAGGTCGGCACGGCCGACGGCGCCGGGCGGATCTACGGCTCGTTCACCGTCTACAACGTCTCCGCGCGCAGCTGCCGGCTCGGCGGACCGGGCTCGGTGGCGGTCACCGCCGTCAGCGGCGGCGACCGAGGCCGCATCCGCACCGCCGACCACACCCCGGGCGACCCGGCCGTCGGCCTGCCCGCGATGGACGGGGAGCCGCCGGTGCTCGCGCCGCGGGCCGGGTACCGGGTGCCGTTCGCCTGGATCCCCGACCAGACCTGTACCGGCTCCGGCACGCTGACCACCCCGTCGAACGGCGTCAACCAGGCGGCCCTGCGCTCGGACGTCCCCGCCGCCGAGTCCGGCGCCCCGGCCTCCGTCCCCACCGACGCGCCCAGCGCCAACCCGCCGGCCTCCTCGTCCCCGTCGGCGGCCCCCACCACGGCCCCCAGCCCGACCGCGACGCCGACCGGCAACCCGACCACCGCGCCGGCCACCGCGACCGTCGCCCACACCCCTGCCCCCGGCAGCCCGGCCGTCGCCACGGCCACCCTGCCGGTGTCCTGCGGCGGCACCGTCTACCGCGGCGGCGTCCAGGTCCTGGGCGGCCCGGCGCCGCAGCCGTCCGGCTCGCCGTCGGCGGGGTGACCGCGGGCTGACCGCGGGCGGCGACGGGCGGCGGCTCGCTTTCGGTGGTTCGCCACGGTGGTTCGCCACGGTGGTTCGCCACCGTGGTCGGCCTCGCCGGACCGGCACGACGCGCCGCCGTGCCGGGGCCCGGGGGCCGGGCGGGTGTGAGGAGTGGTTACCGTGGGGGTGTGTACCGGTTCCTCCTGACTCCGCGCTGGCTCGGCGGCACCGTCGTGGCCGTGGCGGCCGTGGCGGTGTGCCTGTGGCTGGGCTCCTGGCAGCTCGGCCGGTTCGAGGACCGGGTGTCCACGCACCAGGAGACCGAACAGGCGCTCACCACTTCGAGTGACGCCCGGCCGATCGAAGAGCTGCTCAACCAGGCGACCCCGCAGGTGAGCACGGAGACCGTCGGCAGGGCCGTCACGGCGACCGGCAGCTACGACACCGAGCACCAACTGCTCGTCCCCAACCGGGTGGTGGACGGCAAGCCGGGCTACTACGTGCTCACCCCGCTGCGCACCGCCGACGGACACGCCGTCGCCGTAGTGCGCGGCTGGGCCGCCGGGGAGCCGGCCGCCGCCGCGCCGCCGCCGAGTGGCCGGGTGACGGTGACCGGGCGCCTGCAGGCCAACGAGGCCGTGGGCAGCAACGGCGCGGTGGCGGGCGGTCTGCCCGCCGGGCAGCTCGGCATGATCAACCGGGCGTCGCTGCTGAACGTGCTGGAGTACGACGGCTGGTACGACGGCTGGGTGGCCGCCGACGACGCGGCCGCCGGGCTGGCCCCCGTACCGTCCGTGCAGCCGCAGGGCGGGAACGGGCTCACCCTGCGCGCGTTCCAGAACCTGGGCTACACCCTGGAGTGGTTCGTCTTCGGCGGGTTCGTGGTCTTCATGTGGTTCCGCCTGGTGCGCCGCGAGGCGGAGGCGGAGCAGGACCGGGCCCTCGGGCTGGACCCGGTCCTGGACTGACGCCCGACGGCGCCCCGCCCTCGGGGCTCGCCCGTCCTCGGCGGTCGACCGCCCCCGGCGCTCGACCGCCCTCAGCGCTTGGGCGACGGGGCCGCCGGTACGGGCACGGCCGGCTTCGCCGGTGCGGTCGGCAGCGGGGCGGCCGGCGTCGGCGCGGTCGGCAGGGGCACGGCCGGGGTTCCGGTGGCCGCCGGGGACGGCGTCCAGGTGGTGGTGGGCGCCGGGCTCGGCTCGGTGTAGCAGCGGCTCCTGCCGCCGTTGCCGTTGCCGTTGTCCGAGTTGTAGTTGTCGGTGTGGTGGTGCACCGTGCGCCCGCTCTTGGAGCCCTTGGACCCCTTCGAACCGGACGAACCGCTCTTGCCACCGCCCCCCTTGGCGAGCTGGACCGGCTCGTCCCCGTCGGCCGAGGCGTACGTCGCCCGCAGCACGGTCGTCCCGGCGTCCGCCGGGCCGGCCGGGCCCGCCGCGCTCGCCTTGGTGGCCGGGGCGGGCGGCGCGGCCGGCGGTGCGGCGGGAGTCGCGGGCACGGTCGGGACGGCGGGCGTCGGGGTCACGGTGACCGTGGGGCCCGGCACCGGCGGGCCGGTCGGGGGCGGGCAGGCGGCGTTCCCGCTGTCCGAGCTCGAACAGCCGGTGAGCACCAGGGCCCCGACGACCGCCACCCCCACGAGCGTCAGCGGACGTCTCACACCGTCCCCCCGGCCGCGGTGCGCCCGGCCGCGGTGTCCCCGTCCGCGGTCCGTCCGGCCCCGGCCAGGTGCCGCCGGACGAAGTCGATCTCCAGCCGCAGCTGCTTGATCCGCTCCTCCACCACCAGCGACCCGTGTCCGGCGTCGTAGCGGTACACCTCGTGCGGCTTGCCGAGCTCCGCCAGCCGCTCGACGTAGTTGTCGATCTGCCGGATCGGGCAGCGCGGGTCGTTGACCCCGGCGCTGATGTACACCGGCACCCGCACCCGCTCGACGTAGGTCAGCGGCGAGGAGGCGGTGAAGCGCTCCGGGACCTCCTCCGGGGTGCCGCCGAAGAGCGTGCGGTCCAGCGACTTGAGCGCCTCCATCTCGTCGGCGTACGCGGTGTGGTAGTCCGCGACCGGCACGGCGGCGACGCCGAGGGCCCAGCTGTCGGGCTGGACGCCGAGGCCGAGCAGGGTCAGGTAGCCGCCCCAGCTGCCGCCAGCGAGCACCAGCCGGTCCGGGTCGGCCAGGCCGCTGTCGACCGCCCAGGCGCGGACCGCCGCGATGTCCTCCAGCTCGATCAGGCCGACCCGCTCGTGCAGCGCGTCCGTCCAGGCCTGGCCGTAGCCGGTCGAGCCGCGGTAGTTGACCCGGACCACCGCGAAGCCGTGGTCCAGCCAGGCGGCCGGGCCGGCGGCGAAGGAGTCGCTGTCGTGGTGGGTCGGGCCGCCGTGGATCTCGAACACGGTCGGGTACGGGCCCTGCGCGGGCGTCGTCGGCCGCTGCACCAGCGCGTGCACCCGACCGCCGGGCCCGTCCACCCAGACGTCCTCGACCGGCACCGAACCGGGCGGCACCGCGCCGGGCGCCCGCAGCACGACCGTCCCGGCGGTGGAGCGGACGGCGGAGGGCTCGGCGGCGGAGGACCAGAGGTACTCGACGGTGCCGTCCGGACGGGGGGTGGCGCCGCCGACGGTGCCGCGCGGGGTGTCCAGACGGGTCAGCCGGCCGTCGGCGAGCCGGTACGAGAACAGCTCGCTGCGGGCCTCGTACTCGTGCTCCACCAGCAGTTCCGCGGCGCCGGGGCGCCACTGCGCGGAGACGTCGCCGGGCAGCTCGCGGCCCTGCTCGTCGCGCAGCGGGAGGGCGGTCTCGGCGCCGGTGGCGACGTCCCAGATCATCGGCTCCCAGCGGCCGGTGCGCTGGTGGGCGACCAGCAGGCGGGTGTCGCCCTCGACCGGGGCGAAGCCCAGGCAGGCGACGCCGCGCGGCTCGTCCCGGCCGGTGACCTCGTCCAGCTCGGCGACGGTCTCGACGCCGCCGTCCCCGTCGAGGCGCACCACGCGGATCGCGGAGTGCATCGCGTCGCCGTGCTCGGTGTGGTCGATGGCGAGCAGCGTGCTGTCGTGGCTGAGGTCGCCGATGCCGCCGTACTCCTCGTGCCGGTAGATCTCGACCGGCACGGCGTCGCCGGGGCGGCGCAGGTGCAGGGTGGTGCCGTCCTCGTCGGTGGAGCGGCCGACGACCACGGTGCCGTCGCGGCCGAGGGCCAGGCCGGCCGAGTAGGAGGCGGCGAGGCCCGGCACGGCCTCCCCGTCGGGGCCGCCCGCGAAGGGCTGGCGGCGCCAGACGCCGAACTCGTCGCCGTCGTGGTCGTCGAACCACCAGACCCACTCGCCGTCGGGGGACAGCTCGGCCTCGGTGGTGCCGTTCGGGCGGTCGGTGACCTGGCGGTGGGCGCCGGTGGCGCGGTCCCAGGCGTAGACCTCGTAGGTGCCGGTCGCGTTGGACACGTACAGCGCCCGGTCGGGGGCGTCCTCGGCCCAGTCGGGCAGCGACACCCGGGCCGCCCTGAACCGCTGCTCCCACGCCGGTACGGCGCTCTTCTCCTCGCTCATCCGACCATCCAACCCGATCGGGGGGAGGGAAGGGAACGGGCGGGCGGGCTTCGGGCCCACCCGCCCGGTGCCGGGGTCATGACGGGGGCGCGTCCGGGCCGTGCCGGGGGCCGTCCGGGTCAGCCCTTGCGCGGCGCGCCGTGCGGCAGGAACCGGACCAGGCCCACGAGCACCAGCTCCAGCGCCGCCAGGGCGAGGACGCTGCGGCCGAAGGCGGCGGTCGGGTCGTCCGCGCCGTAGTAGACCAGGCCGATCAGCGCGACCCCGAGCGCCCCGCCGACCTGCTGCACGGTGGACACCACCCCGGCCGCGGAGCCGGCCAGCCGCGGCTCGGCCGCCGCCAGGACCGTCGAGGTCACCGGGGCGAGCACCAGGCCCATGCCGATCCCGTCCACGAACAGCCCGGGCGCCAGCCACCACACGCCGCCGGCCGCGGCGTGGTACCCGGCGAGGGCCAGCAGGCCGAGCCCGAGGGCCATCAGCAGCCCGCCGAGGGCGATGGTGCGGCGGTCGCCGAGGCGGGCGGTGACGTGGTGGGTGGTGTTGGAGGTGATGAGGTAGCCGAGGCCGATCGCGGTGAAGACCAGTCCGGCGCCGAGGGCGTCCAGGCCGCGGCCGAACTGGAGGTGCAGGGCGAGCACCAGGAAGAACGAGGCCTGGCCGAGCATGAAGGTGAGCTGGGCGAGCACGCCGGTGCTGAAGGCGCGGCTGCGGAAGAGCCGGGTGTCGACCAGCGGGGTGGCGGTGGCCGTCCCGGTGGCGCGGTGCTGGTGCACGGCGAAGACGGCCAGCAGGGCGAGCGCGGCGCCCAGGCAGAGCCCGGTCCACAGCGGCCAGTCCAGCTGGGGACCCTGGATCAGCGGCAGCACCAGGCCGGTCAGCGCGGTGGTGACCAGCAGCACGCCGACCGGGTCCAGGCCGGGCCGCTGCGGGGCGCGGGACTCCGGCAGGGTGCGGCGGACCAGCAGGAGGGCGGTCAGGCCGATCGGCAGGTTGATCAGGAAGCAGCTGCGCCAGCCGAGGCCGAACAGGTCGGCGCGGATCAGCAGTCCGCCGATCAGCTGGCCGAACACCGCACCCAGGCCCATGGTCAGCCCGTACCGGGCGAAGGCCCGGGCCTGGGCGGCGCCGCTGAACGCGGTCCGCAGGATCGCCAGCACCTGCGGGCCCATCAGCGCCGCCGACAGGCCCTGCGCCACCCTCGCGCCGACCAGCGCGGCCGCGGTGGGGGCGAGGCCGCAGGCGGCGGAGGCGAGGGTGAAGAGGGCCAGGCCGATCCCGAACACCCGGCGGCGGCCGTAGCGGTCGCCGAGGCGGCCGGCGGTGACCAGGCCGGCCGCGAGGGCCAGGCTGAAGCCGGCCATCACCCACTGGACGGCGGCCGGGCCGGCGCCGAGGTCGCCCTGGAGGGAGGGGAGGGCGACGTTGACGACGAAGACGTCGAGGGCGGTCATGAAGGTGGCGGTCAGGACGACCGGCAGCAGCCCCCTGGGGACCGGCGCCGGTGCGGCCGGTGCGGCCGGGGTGGCCGGGGTGGCCGGTGCGGGCCGCCGGGGGTTCAGGGCGGTGCTCATCTCGGGCTCTCCTCCAGGGGGGTGGGTCCGTGGGGCCGGTGCCGAGGGGCGGACGCGGTGGGGTGCGGCCCGCCCCTCGGGTGGCGGTGGCGGTGGCGGTGGCGGCGGCGCCGGTGGTCGGTGGCGGCGGTGGCTCAGGCGCCCGGCACGCGGTCGAGGAAGCCGTACACCGCGCCGATCCGGCCGTCCGGGGTGGCCGCCAGCACGTCGAAGCCGATCACCACCGGCTCCGCGCCGGCCGGGCCCAGGTTCCAGGTGAAGCGGGCGATGTCGTGGTGCGCGTCGACCGGGCCGAGGGTGAACTCCAGCCCCGGGAACTGGGCCTGGGCGGCGCCGATCAGCGCGTCGATCGCGTCCCGGCCGGTGACGGCGGCCAGCGGGTCGGTGTAGCGGCCGTCCTCGGCCCACACCTCGTCGACCAGCTTGCGGCGGGCCGCCGGGTCGGTCTCGTTCCAGACCGCGAGGTAGCGCTCGGCGAGCTGCTGGAGGGCGGCGGCGGTGATCTCGGTCATGGTCATCTCCCGTGTCCTGCTGGGTGGTTGGCCGGTCGTTCCCGGTGCTCACCACGGTAGGGACGGGCGGGCGGCGGCGAATCCGTCACGTATGGGTATCGGGGTACGTAGCCTCCGCAGCGGTGTACCGGCGCAACCGCCGGCGGGCACCGGCGCATCGTCGTCGGCGGCGCGCGGCCCCGGGTGGGTAGGGTCGGGGCATGCTGTACGGGAGGGAAGGCGAACAGGCCGCCGTGGACGGCCTGTTGGACGGGGCGCGGGCCAGCCGCAGCGGGGCGCTGCTGCTGCGGGGCGAGGCCGGCATCGGCAAGACCGCGCTGCTGGACGACGCCGTCGCGCGGGCGGGGGAGTCGTTCCGGGTGATCCGGGCGGCCGGCGTCGAGTACGAGGCGGAGCTGCCGTACGCCGGGCTGAGCCTGCTGCTCGCGCCCGGTCTGGACCGGCTGGACGTCCTGCCCGGACCGCAACGGCGGGCGCTGGAGGCGGCGTTCGGCCTCTCGGACGACGGGCGGGGCGGCGAGGACGGGCGGGCGGACCGGCTGCTGGTCGGGCTCGCCACGCTCGGGCTGCTCGCCGAACTCGCCGCCGACCGGCCGCTGTTGTGCGTCCTCGACGACGTGCAGTGGCTGGACCGGGCCTCACTGGACGCGCTGCTGCTGGCCGCCCGGCGGCTCCAGGCCGAAGGGGTGGCCCTGCTGCTCGCCGCCCGCACCGGCGGCGCGTCCGGGGCCGACGGCGGCCCGGCGGAGCGCCCGCTGGGCCTGCCCGAACGGCGGGTGACCGGCCTGTCCGAGGCCGACGCCGCCCGGCTGCTGGCCCGGCGGGTCGGCTCCGACCTGCCCGCCGCCGTCCGCGACCGGCTGCTCGCCGAGGCGGCCGGCAACCCGCTCGCCCTCACCGAACTCCCGGTCGCCACCGGGCCGCAGACACCGGCGACCGGCGGCCTGCCGCTCACCAGCCGGCTGCTGATCGCCTTCCACGGCCAGGTCACCGGCCTGCCCGCGGCCACCCAGACGCTGCTGCTGGTCGCCGCCACCGAGGAGAGCGGGGCGCTGGACGTCGTCCTGCCCGCCGCGGCCGCCCTCGGCGTCACCGCCGAACACCTCGCGCCCGCCGAGGAGTCCGGGCTGGTGGCGGTCACGGCCGAGCGCCGGATCGCCTTCCGGCACCCGCTGCTGCGCTCGGCGATCCTCCAACGGGCCCCGCACCACCAGAAGGTGGCGGCCCACCGGGCCGTCGCGGGGGCGCTGCCGGACGGCGACCGCCGCACCTGGCACCTCGCCCTCGCCGCCACCGCCCCCGACGCCGACCTAGCCGACGCGCTGGAGCGCACCGCCGTCCGCGCCGAGCGCCGCGGCGGCCACGGCGGCGCCGCCGCGTACGAGCGCGCCGCCCGGCTGACCCCGGACCGCGACGCCGCCACCCGTCGGCTCGTCCTGGCCGCCGAAGCCGCCACCGAGGAGGGCGAGTTGGCGCGGGCCGAGGTGCTCGCCGACGAGGCCGGCGGCCGGACCGACGACGTCCTGGCGCACGCCCTGCTGGACCAGGTCCGGGCCACCGCGCACTTCTGGCGCGGCGGGTACCCGACCGCCCACCGGCTGCTGCTGGACGCCGCCGGCACCGGCATCGACCCGACGTACGCCGCCCGGATGCTGCTCCAGGCCTTCCACGCCGCCTGGTACGCGGGCGAGGAGCCGGTGATCGCCGTCCTGGACCGTCTGGCGGTCCTGCCGCTCGCCGACGGCGACCCCCTCGCCCCGCTCGCCCGCCACCTGCCCGCGGCCGTCCTGCCCGCGCTCGGCCGGCCCGCCGGGCCGCTGCCGCCCGTCCGGGAGGCCGTCGAGGCCGCCCGCCGGGCCGGGGCCGAGAGCCCGGTCGACCTGGTCCAGCTCTGCGGCGCCACCCTGGTCCTCGGCCGCGACGAGGAGGCCGTCGAACTCGCCGCCGAACTGGTCGCCGAAGCCCGCGCCAAGGGCACCGTCGGCGTGATGCCCACCCTGCAGTTCTTCCTGGCCGAGGCCGAACTCTTCCTCGGCCGGCACCGCGACGCCGAACTCACCGCCACCGAGGGCCTCGGCCTCGCCCGGGACACCGGCCAGCACCAGTGGGTCAGCCAACTCACCGCGCTGCTCGCCTGCCTGGCTGCGCTCGACGGCCGCACCGAGCGCTGCGCCGAACTCGCCGCCGCCTCCCTCGCCACCACCGGCCCGCAGACCGCCGCCCCCGCGGCCGGCCAGGCCTGGGTCCAGTGGGCGCTCGCCCTCTGCGACCTCGGCCAGGGCCGCGCCGGCGACGCCGCCGACCGGCTGCACGCCCTCACCACCGGCCCGTACCGGCACCACATCAGCGCCACCCGCGCCGTCCCCGACCTGGTCGAGGCCGCCGTCCGCCTCGGCACCCCGGAACGCGCCGCCGGACCGTACGAGCGCTTCGCCCGCTGGACGGCCGCCGCCGACCGCCCCTGGGCCGAGGCCCTCCGACTGCGCTGCCAGGCCCTGCTCGCCCCCGACGAACTCGCCGGGGACGCCTACCGCGCCGCCCTCGCCCGGCACGGGACGGCCCACCGCCCCTTCGAACAGGCCCGCACCGCCCTCCTCCACGGCGAATGGCTGCGCCGCACCCGCCGCCGCACCGACGCCCGCCCCCACCTGCGCGCCGCCCTGGAGACCTTCGACCGCCTCGGCGCCCACCCCTGGGCCGCCCGCGCCCGCACCGAACTGTCCGCCACCGGCACCCCGGCCCCCACCCCGGCCGCCCCCACCGGCACCCCGCAGTCCCCGCTCACCCCGCAGGAACTCCAGATCGCCCGCCTCGCCGCCCAGGGCCTCACCAACCGCGACATCGCCGCCCAGCTCTTCCTCAGCCCGAGGACCGTCGCCCACCACCTCTACAAGGCCTACCCCAAGCTCAACATCACCTCCCGCACCGAACTCACCACCGTCCTCTGACGGAACGGCCCCTCCGGCCGACGCACACGGAGGGGTTGACGCCGGATGCGGCCCGCATCACGCGAAGCCGTCGGCGGGTGTCGGGGACGGTGGCGCCCATCGGGCGGGAACACGCACGTGGCCATCAGTCCGGGGCCGGGACGCGCGGGATGAGGCCGGACCGGCTGAGGCTCGGTCACCCGGCCGGTCGGACACAACGACAGAGGCCCTGCCGGATTTCTCCGGCAGGGCCTCTGCACTGGGTCGGGGTGGCGGGATTTGAACCCACGGCCTCTTCGTCCCGAATGAGGTCCGGCGTGGCGGCCGACCTGCGCAGACACACAAACCTGCTGGTCAGAGCATCGGGTTTCGTTGGTTGTCGTCGCGTTCGCATGGGGTGAATCTCAAGATCTTCTCCCCGGATTCTCCCAGCGCTCCGCGCCAGGCCGTCCGCCTTGATCAAACACGGATCTTCCGTACCGCAGGTGCAGTTGAATGTTCTCCGGGGTGGGGGCCGTCCTCGCAGACGGCTCACCCCGCGATCGGCCGATCCCTGAAGGGGTAGATGCCTCATGACTACCGCAGCCAAGCCCGCCGCCTGCGCCCGTTGCGGCGCCAGGCTGAGCCGCACCAACACCGACACCGTGTGCAGCCCGTGCCGTCGTGTGATCGGGCCCGCCGGCTCGGGCGTGCCGGTCGTCCCGGCGGTCAAGCCGGTCAACTGGCTGTCCACCCCGGCCGAGCGCGTCGCGCCGCCGGACGGCTCCAACTTGGGAGACGTCCTCAAGGCCTACCGTGCGCTCCACAAGCTGAAGCAGCAGGATCTCGCCGACCTGCTCGGGTACGACCAGTCGTACGTCTCGCTGCTGGAGCGCGGGAAGCGCGTGATCAAGGACATGGACGAGCTTCGGCGACTGGCCCAGGTGCTGGGACTGCCCGAGGACGAGTTGGGCCTGCTGCCCGCCGCCGAGGCGGCCGTCATCTCGATCCCGAGCGACAAGGGCGGCCCGCAGGACGCCGTCGAGGAACAGCGCCGTTGGCGGATGACCCGCCGGGACCTGAACCGGCACCGGAGTGAACTCACCAGCGCCGCTGCCCGGCTGTACCCGGCCGTGGCCCGAGCGGGGAACAGCCCGGTGCTCACGACAGCTGGTTGGATGTGGCCGAAGCCCTTGGACTTCGCCGACATCAACCTCACGTGGTCGCCGAAGACGGCTCCGCCGGAGGTGGTGGGCGCCGAGCTCGAGTCCGAGGGCGTCCGGCCCTTGGCCGCGACCGGCGGGCGATTCGCCCGGTACTCGCAGGCGATCCGCATGGTCGACCGGCCGTCGCTGTTCGTGAACCGGCCGAGCTTCCGGCTGCTCGATGTCACCCAACTCGACGGCCGGCCCAAGCTGTCGTTCGGCTACACGACCTACTTCGACATGGCGGACGTCTGCGAGGGCGTCGCCCACGAGCTGGCGGGCGCCTGGCTGGCGACGGGCAGCAACCCGGCATGGATCGGAGAGCCGGACTGGGAGTCGCTCCCGTTCCGCAGGCTGGTCGGTGACCCGTTCGACCTCGGCCGCCGACCGCTGCTGCCGTCCATCGACACCCTGACCATCCGGCTCGCCGCGGACGGCACGGCCTCGTTCCCGCTGCACCACCGGGCGGCGAGCAACGTGGCGCTGGCCGGCGGGACGTACCACATCATGCCCGCCGGGGTGTTCCAGCCGTCCTCGGTGATGCCGTGGGACCAGTCGAATGACTTCGACCTCTGGCGCAACGTGCTCCGCGAGTACGCGGAGGAGTTCCTGGGCGACCCGGAGGCCGATGGCAGCAGCGGCGAGCCCATCGACTACGACGGGGTCGAGCCGTTCCGCACGCTCAACGAGGCCCGGCGCGCGGGCAAGGTCCGGCCGTACTGCTTCGGGATCGGCTTGGACCCGCTCACCTTGGCGGGCGAAATCCTCAGCGTCGTGGTCATCGACGCCGACGTCTACGACACGGTCTTCTCCGGCATGGTCTCCCGCAACACCGAGGGCAGCGTGATCGCGGGCACGGGCCACGCCGGGGGGATCGACTTCACCGAAGCCAACATCCGCCACCTGCTGGAGAATGAACCGCTCGCGTCTGCTGCCGCCGCGTGCCTCGACCTGGCGTGGCAGCATCGCGGACTGATCCTGAACTGAGGAGGAACTCCGTGCGCGTACTCGTGACGGGCGCCTTCGGCTTCGTCGGCAACGCGGTCGTTCGACGACTTGCCGAGGCGGGCCACGAGGTGGTTGCCCTGACCCATCGGCGCCCGGGCGCCCCGCTCCCTGAGCTGCCGGTGGTCGACGTGGTCCACGGCGACATCCGCGACGAGCAGGCCGTTGCAGCGGCGGTGCGCGGCGTGCACGCCGTCTGCCACCTGGCCGCGCTCACGCGGGTGCGCGAGTCCTTCGAGATGCCGGACGAGTACCACGACGTCAACGTGAACGGCACCGCCGTCCTACTGGCCGCGCTGCCCGGACGAGCTGCTTCGGAGCGCCCCGTGGTCGTGCTCGGTTCGACGGCCGCGATCTACGGCGCCCCTGAGCAGCAGCCCATCGGCGAGGACGTCGTGCCTGCTCCGAGCAACCCGTACGGCGTCTCGAAGCTCGCCGCAGACGAGTTGCTCAAGCGCGCAGGCGAACGCGGCACCGTTCGGGCGGTGAGCCTGCGGTGCTTCAACATCGCAGGCTCGGTGGGCGGGGTGGGGGACTCCGACGAGTCCCGGATCATCCCGAAGGCGCTCGCGGTGGCGGCCGGCCGCCACCCGCACCTGGAGATGAACGGCGACGGCACCGCCGTCCGGGACTTCGTCCACGTGGACGACCTCGCCCGCGCGTATGTCCTGGCCTTGCACGCTGGGGACTTCGCGCACCGGGCATACAACGTGGGCGCGACCCCGGCGAGCATGCGTGAGATCGTCGGGGCGGTGGAGCAGGTGACTGGGCGGCCCGTGCCGGTGGTCCACCGTCCGCCTCAGCCGGAACCGCCTCGGCTGGTCGCCGACCTCACCCGGATCACGACGGAGTTCGGGTGGAAGCCCGAGCGGTCTGGACTCCACGACCTGATCCGAGACGGGTGGGCGGCGACCAGCCGCGACGACCTCTGACTACTCCGCCAAGCGGCTCTTCACGCTGTCGGGAAGCGCGCCGAACGCGTCCTGCCAGCGCTGGAGAGCCGCTTCGGCGTCTGCGGTCTGTCCTCCGGCGCTAGTCAGCTCGCGAAGGGCCTTCTCGATCGCTTGCCCGGCCTGCAAGGCGGGCACGGCCCAGTCGGCGGCCCCTCGGGAGTGCACGGCGAGGCGTGGCGGGAACTGGACGAACACCCCCTTCCCCTGATGTCCGACCACGTAGCCCTCGGCGCGAAGCAGCGAGACAGCCGCCTTCACGACCGTGCTCGACACGCCGTGGTCGTCCATCAGCTTCCGCGTTGACGACAGCGCGGAGCCTGCGGCCAACTTGCCGCTGCGGATCTGTTCCCGCAGG
>NZ_JBEXJK010000143.1:0-18941 GCF_040609095.1 Kitasatospora sp. NPDC004799 | reverse complement strand
CACCTGCGCGCGCTGGGCGTCCGCTTCACCACCTGGGCGGGCTGGCAGCTGCTGGACGCCCGGTAGCCGGGCGCCGCCTCCTCGCCGTACACCACCAGCCGGGCGGCGGGCAGTTCGGCGCGGACCCGGGCGAAGGCGTGCAGCGCGAGCTCCGGGTCCCGGCCCGGTTCCAGCGCGCCCGCCCACACCAGGGTCGGCGCCGCGGGCTCCGGCCCGGCGGCCGGGCGGTCCACCGCCGGCGTGCCCTCGTACACCACCCGGGTGCGCGCCGGGTCGGCGCCGCAGCGGCGCTGCCACCGCTGGTCGTGGGCACTGCCGGGGGTGAGTATCGCGGCCTGCCGGTAGGTCTCCTCGGTGAGCGCCCGGAAGAAGGAGAGCAGCAGGGCGCGGACCGGCCACCGGTACGGCGCCTCGCGGTGACCGAGGTACTGCTCGCGCAGGTGCAGGCCGTGCTCGGTGACCACCGACTTCGACATCGTCTACGGAAACACCTCCACGAAGGGCACCCTGACCTGGTACAAGCGCTCGGTTGCCCTGAGCGGGCAAGGCAGGTCCGAGGACTCGGCCGGCTGTCGGGACACCACGGCGACGAGCTACTCCGCCGCCGGCACCGAACTGGGCAGCGTTCACACCGGCGCCGTCTGCGGCGCGAGCAAGAACTACAACGTCGTCATCCCCGCGAATGTCGTCGGCGGTGCCTTCACCGTCAGGATCTGCCTCGATGACGGCGCCACCCCGCCCGCCACGCTCAAGTGCCAGGATTCCAGGCGCCCCTGAGAACCGGCCGTGGACGCCGGGTGCGCCGCCGGGTGGCTCGCCGGGACCTGACCGCTCCGGTCCGCACGACGGCCCGCTCTCTTGTCGAGGGCACCCGGCAGCTACCTCGCCGGCCTCCCCCTTCGCGCCCTCGCCCTCCCCGGGCGAGGGCGCAACCGCCGAACCGCTCAGGCGACGTCGACCCCCGCGTACTCCAGCGGCGGTGCGATCGCCTGCGCGTCCACCCCCTCCCCCATCCACAGCCCGATCAGGAACGCCGCCGTCGCCTCCAACAGCCCCGCCCGCTCGAGCCCGCCCCCGTTCACCGGCACGCACCCGAGATCCCGCACCAGCCCCCGTACCGCCTCCAGCGCCACCTCGTCCTCCCCGCACAGCGGCACCGCGAGGGCCCGCCCGCCGAAGACCGGCGGCGTCAGCCCCCACACGCTCTCGTGGCACAGGTTGAACCCCTTCACCACCGCCGCCCCGGGCGCCGCCGCCGCGATCCGCTCGGCCGCCGAAGGCCCGCCCGCGGTCTCCAGGACGAATCCCGGCCCCACCGGATTCGTGCAGTCGATCAGCGTCCGCCCCCGTACGGCATCCCCCAGGCCCGACACCACGCCCACCGCCGCCGCGTACGGCACCGCCAGCAGCACCGCGTCCCGGCCGTGCCGGGCCGCCTCCCGCAGGGTCCCCGCCCGCGCGCCGATCCGCCCCGCCAACTCCCCCGCACGCCCCGGGTCCCGCCCGCCCACCAGGACGTCGTGCCCGGCCCGTACCCACCGCGCGCCCAGCACCCGCGCCATGTTCCCCGTACCGGCGATACCGATCCTCATCATGCCCAGCCTCCCGTGCTTCCTGCTTCCGTCCCTCGGAATCAGGACGACAGTAGGAAGCCGCTCGGGCACCATCTGGTAAGTGACCACCGACCAGGCCTTCCTCGCCGACTGCCGCGCCCGCCTCGCCTTCGACCTGCTCGCCAACACCTGGAACGCCGTGGTGGTGTGGGCGCTGCGCACCGCCCCCGCGCGTCCCGGGGACCTGCGCGAGCGGATCGGCGGGATCAGCCCCAAGGTCCTGACCGAGACGCTGCGCCGCCTCCAGTTCAACGGCCTGGTCGAACGCCGCGCGTACGCCGGGTCGCCGCCGCACGTGGAGTACTCCCTCACCGCGCTGGGCCGGACGCTGCTGGAGCCGATCGAGGCGTTCGGCGCCTGGGCCTTCGAGCACGGCGAGGACGTCATGGCGGCGCGGGAGCGGGCCGAGGACGCGACGGCGGCCCGGGAACGGACCGAGGAGGTTCCTCAGGTACCGGGCAGCCGCTGGTAGAGCACCTGCCGGGAGCGCCGGGAGCGGGTCACCAGCCCGGCGCGGTGGAGGATCTGCAGGTGGTAGGAGACGATGGCCGGGCTCAGGTAGTGCGACTACCGCCGATAGATGACATATACCGACGTTGACTGTCACCATGATCGCTTGGCTTCAGGGGAGAAATGACGGGTCTGAGCCTATTTCGGGTTGGCAGCGGGTCGGCCGAGGAAGTGGGTGCCGTTGGCGGACCTGTTGCCTTGTTGCCGGGGCGGTGCGGACAAGTGGGCCCGGCCCTCCGGGGTGCCGGAGGGCCGGGCGGGGGTCAGTTCTCCATGCCGAAGTAGCGGGTGAGGTAGTCGATGATCTCGGTGGCGTGGGGCAGGAGTTCGGGCAGCTGGGTCGCGAGGACCTCTCGGGTGGCGGTGGCCAGGGCGCCGGTGGTGGTGGCGGCCGGGCGGACGTACGGTTCGAGGCGCTTGATCAGTTCGTAGTTGCTGTCGATGTTCTCGGCGCGCATCGCCTTCTCCAGCGGCGGCGCGCCCGGCGGCGGGACGGGCGCGAGGACGCGGCTGATGTAGGTGACGCGGTGCAGGACGCGCCAGCACGGGGGCTTGGCGGAGTTCTGCCGGGCCTGGCGGAGGGCGGCGGCGTCAGGGGCGTCGCTGTTGGAGAGCCAGGTCGGGTCGACGACCTTGTGGTAGAAGTCGTCGAAGTTGGCGCTGTTCTCGCCGAGGTAGAAGGTGAGGAAGCGGTAGGCGTCGACCTTGCCCGGCACCAGGACGGGTTTGCCGGCGGCGTCGTAGACCGGCTTGCCGCCGCTGTCGCGGCGCTGCAGGTCGCCGGAGGGCGCGCACTGGACGTCGAGGCCGAAGGAGCGGGAGGCGTCCTTGCCCTTGGCCCGGGTGACGCTGAAACCGCCGCCGACCGAGGCGTCGAGGCTGCCGTACAGGCTGAAGCCCATGGCGCCGAAGCTGCCGCCCATGCTGGCGCCGAGCTTGCCGCTGAAGGTGTAGGAGCCGGAGGTGGTCTCGCTGACGGCGTCGGTGGCCTCGGTGGTCTCGGCGAAGAAACCGCCCTGCGCCGTCCAGACGTAGGTGTTGACCAGGTCGCGGTGCGAGAAGCCGGTCGCGGTGGCGCTGCCGGAGGTGCCGCGGCCGGGCTCCCGCTGCCCGCCGGAGACGCCCATCGAGCGCAGCACCGACTTCGCCCGGTCCTCGGTCGGGTCCGCGTGGTGGGTCTCGGTGGAGACCGACTCGTAGAACGCCTCCAGCCGCTGCTGGTCGCGGGTGATGCGGCGCTTGAGCGCGTAGGCGTCCCGGGGCTTGAAGTAGCTGTACTCGCCGTAGCCCGCGGCGGTGGGGTAGTCGGGGTCGAGGACCTTGCCGCGGTCGTCGAAGCCGACCGCGCCGTCCAGGGTGCCCTGCTTGGTGTAGCGGGGGTTGATCGGGAAGTGGATGATGTTCCAGTCCAGCGGGATGTCGGGGTTGGGAAGCATCCGGTAGGCGACCAGGGCGCCGGTGTGTGCCAGGCGCAGCGCGAAGACGTCGGCGGTCTGGGACTGCACCAGCGCCGTACCGGTGTTGGCGGGCACGTACCGGCGGCCGATGGCGGAGTTCAGCACCTTGGCCGGGTCCTCGGTGTACCCGGTGAGCGCGAGTTTGGTCTTGCGGGCGGTGTTCCTGCCCTGGCTGACCTTGGTGTCGGAGCTCCACGTGTTGGCGAACTCCAGGCTTCCGGTCACCCCGAACTTCAGGTCGAAGTCGATCAGCGGGGAGGCGGTGCCCAGGCCCAGCGGGGCGATGATCTTCAGGGTGCTGGCGTCGGTCTCGATGCCCAGGGCGAAGTTGAAGGCGGCGTTGACGCTCCTGGTCCTGCTGGAGGACAGGCTGCGGACCACCTGGTCGGCCTCGGCGAACTCCACCGAGGAGGCGCCGGCCCAGCCGTCGGCCTTGTCGGTGAGGTTCTCGGACGGCACCGGCGGCGCGCCCTCGACGTAGCCGACGAGCTGCGGGGCGAACTGGGCCTGGCCGACCCACTCGGTGGTCAGGTCGCCGACCTTGTAGCCGGTGACCAGGTGCCAGCGGCCGTCCCGGATGAAGCCGTAGCAGCGCTTGAGCACGCCGAGCGCCTCGCCCTTGGCGTCGTACTGGAGGTCGGCGTACTCGGTGACGGCGGGGGCGCCGGCGATGGTGTCGTGGAAGGGGGTGCGGACGTCGGCGAGGGCCGAGCGGACCTGGGCGGTGTCGGTGGAGACGGGCGCGGTGGAGAGCAGGATGCGCGGCCGCTTGGCGGGGAAGTCCAGGTTGTTGCCGCGCAGGCCCTCGTCCCGGACGGACGTGGTGCCGGGCTCGGTGGAGTCCCGGTCGAACGGCCAGTAGCCGAGCAGGTCCTGCTTCTCCCCGCGCAGGCGGGTGAAGAGGTTGTCCTGGATCTGCTCCCGGGTGCGGACGGTGCGCCAGATCCGTACCTCCTCCAGCGTGCCGGTGAGCGGTTCGGTCGGCTTGCCCCCGACCAGGCGGGCGCCCAGGGTGAGTTGGGGGTCGCCCCAGGCGGTGGCGGTGTCCTGTGCGGTCAGCGGTGCCTCGGAGAGCGGCTCGCCGTTGCGGTACAGCCGCAGCGGGCTGGCCAGGGGGTCGACGTCACGGGTCCAGCGGGCGCCGCGCAGCTTCGCCGGGTAGGAGCCGGAGACGTCGGAGGTGACGTTGCCGGCGTTCTCGTTGAACGCCCAGCGCGCCAGCAGGCCCTTCTCGCGCGAGGTGACCGGCAGCCCGAGCTGGGCCTGCGGCCGGGCGGAGTTCCATAGCCGCAGCTCGCACAGCACGCCGGTCAGCCCGCGGCCGATCACCACCTCGCTGCTGTTGGCCTGCGCGCCGGGGCCGCCGTACACGTGGCTGCCGGCCGCACCGCCGTCGAGGTAGAACCGGATCTCCTGCTCCGGCTGGACCGCGTTCGTGGTCGTCTGGGTGGTGGTGGACACCGCGGGCCTGCGACGCTCCCGCACCACGGTGATGCGCTGGAACGCGCCGGGGGTGACAGCCCGGTCGGAGGTGTAGCGGACGGGCTTCCCGTCCGCCTCGGCGAAGGCGAACTCCACCAGGCCGTCGGCCCGGACGCCGAGCTGGTACGGGACGCCGTCCCGCCCGCCGTCGACGGCCGTGCCCTTGGTGAGCAGGCCGATGGGCGTGCCCGGCTTGTCGATCCGGACGAACGCCTCGACGGTGAGGTCCTCCAGCACATCCAGCGCGGGTTGCGCGGCCACCGCCAGGCCCTCGCCGCCGTCCAGGCTCAGCGCCCAGGACTGGGTGAAGGTGGCGGCGAGGTGCGCCCACTCGTTGCAGGGGAAGCGCTCGCCCGACTTCACCACCCGGTCGCCCACCCGGGCGACCACCTGGTAGCCCTTGATCGGCGAGGCCGGGCCGCTCTGCCCGGGGAAGGTCCAGTACCCCAGCAGGCCGGGTTCCCGGCCGGAGAGGCGCCGGTGGCGCTCGGCAGAGATCTCCTGCTTGGTGCGGACCCGGCCGAAGACCCGGACCTCGTCGATCTGGCCGTCGAGGCTGTCGCCGCTGAAGGGGAAATGGCCCAGGACCAGCGGGCCGTTGCCGGTGTAGGCCCCGGTGGCGGTGCGGCGGGCGACCTCGACGCCGTCCCGGTAGAGGATCTGCTCGCGGGTGGCGTTCCGGTACACCGCGGCCCAGTGGTGCCACTCCAGGTCCGGATAGGTCTGGGTGGTCTTCATGTCGTCGCGGTACAGCGAGAAGCAGAAGGTTTCGTCGGGGTGGAACCACAGGTGCAGGGACTGGTCGACCCGGCCGTCCGTCGCGCCGTGGAACAGCAGCGGCTCGACGCGGCCCCGGGACTGGTTGCGCTTGGCCCACAGCTCGATCGTGAAGTCCCGGTTCGCCAGGTCGAGCGAGGCAGTCAGCTCGGCCTTGGTGCCGCCGGCGAACTGCCAGGCCGGGAGGGCGGCAGGGGTGAGCGCCAGGGAGTAGCCGGACCCGTTCGTCCCGGCGTGGACGATCCGGCCCTGACCGGCCTCGGGGTTGACCCACGCCTCCAGGCTCAGGTCACCGGTCGGGGCGATGTTCTGCTGCCTGCCGGCGGGCAGGGTCAGGTACTGCTCCTTGCCGTCGAACAGGAAGGCGCGGCCGGGCATCTCCGCCCGCCAGCGGCAGCCGCGCCCGGTGACCGACGCCTTGGCGGTGCCGTTGGGCACGGACTCGACCCCGCCCGTGCTCAGCGTGACCAGGCGGGAGCCGGCGGAGAGCAGCACCCCGGGGCGGGAGGACTGCGCCCGGGCCCAGTCGTAGCCGACCAGGCTGACCTTGTCGCCGGGCTTGGCCGTGACGCTCTTCGCCGTCAGCTCCAGCGACTTGGCGCCGATCGGGGCGTCGGTGGCCACGGCGTAGCCGGTGCCACCGATCTGCAGGTGCGACTTGGCCGGGACGGCGACGGTGGTGGGCGCGGTGAGTTCGACGGTGCTGCCCGTCACCCGGGCGACCGCGCCGAGGGTCACCGGGCGGCCGGGGTTGCCGACCAGGGCGGCGGCCATCTGCTCGGCCTTGCGCGGCAGGGAGCGCCAGGTCTCGGTGTCGGCCCCGACGGTGATCGTCAGGTCGCAGCGGCCGGGCGCGTCGCCGTCGGTGACGGTGATCGTGGCGCTGTCCAGGGGAACGGCCGGGTCGCGGGCGAGGAAGGCGATCGTGCCGGTGGCCGCGGCGAGTATCCGGGTGCCGCGCAGGACGGCGGTGTCGTAGTACGCGGCGAAGAACTGGTCGTCGGCGCCGCGGAAGTACAGCACGAGGTTGCCGGTGCCGCTGTCCAGCAGAGCGGGCCGGTCGGTGCCCCGGGCGAACTCCAGCAGGCCGCCGGTCAGGCTCAGGCCGGTGCTGTCCACCGAGAGCAGCGGCATCGCGATCGTGAGGTCGTCGTCACCCTGGAGCGCACCCGACAGCTTTGCCAACTGGGCTCGGGCATCCGCGAGTTCGGCCTGCTTAGCGGCCAGGTTGAGTTGCAGCTCCGTGATCCGCTGCTGCGCTTTGAGTGCCTCCTGGAGGAGGGCGCGCGCGGTGTCCATCTGCGGCTTGGCCGCGAAGTACCGCTGGTCGACCCCCGACCGCATGGCCAGGGGGGTCATCCGGAACAGGCCCGACTCCGCGGTGAGGCACTCGCTCGACTGGAGCGCCTGGGCGTGCGGGGTGGTGGACGGCGAGCCGATCGCGAGCCGGCTCGCCCGGTTGACGAGGCGGACGTACTCGCCCTCGCTGACCAGCTGGAACTGCGCGGCCCGATTGCCCGGGTCGCGGCTTCGCAGGTACAGCTGGGCGTTCTCCGACGTCGAGTTGCCCACGACGCGGACATCGTTGTTGAACCGGTGGGAGACCAGCCAGTAGCAGGGCCTGCCGTCCTGGCTCTCACCGACGGCATCGAACCGCCAGGACCCCTGGCTGGTCGGGCTCTCGGACAGGCCGACCGCGCCGCTTTCGGCCGTGCTGTTGTAGCCGAAGAGCCACTGATACGTGCCGCCGGGCGCCACCCGCGGGTTCCTGAGCCCGATGGCGTAGATCCAGGAGGTCACCAGGTCCTTCTCGGCGAGGTACTGCTGCTCCAGGGGGTCGAACCCGGGCTTGAGCCGGTCGTACTCCGCCTGGTACTCGGCCAGTCGCCCGGCCGTGCCCTTCAGCCGGTCGATGTCCGCCTCAAGGGCGGCGACCTCCGGCTCCAGCCGCTTGACCAGCTGCTGCAGGGTGCTGACCTGCTCCGAGTCCTGGCCCTTGGCCGGGCGCTTGAGCACCTGCGGGTCCAGCACGTCCGGCACCTGGGCCAGCCGGCCGTCCCGGCCGACGGCGAAGTCCAGGGTGGCCACGGCGGGCTCCTGGCCGTACTTGGCGGCGAAGGCCAGCATCACCCGGGCCTGCCGCTTGGCGGGCTTGGGGTCGGCGCGGTAGCCCGCGACGACGTTCTCCTGCTGGTGGTAGAGCAGGGCCGACATGCCGGAGACGACCGAGCGGCCCTTGAGGGTGAAGCTGTCGCGCCGCACCCCGGGGTGGTCGCCGACCGGGGCGTCCGAGCCGGTCCACTGCGCGTTGCCCACGAGCGTGGCGTGCCCGGCGTGGTCGGTCTGGTCGTGGGCGGTGCTGCCGGCGCCCTCGTCGAAGCGGTAGTAGGCCACCAGGCCCGGCTCGTTGCCGATCAGCCGGTTGTTCAGGTCCGTGGTGAGTTCGGCCTGGGAGCGCACCCGGTTCCAGATCCGCAGCTCGTCGAGGTCGCCGTTGAGGAAGCTGTCGGCGCCGCCGGAACTCCGCTTGCCGACCAGGGTGTTCACGCCGGTGGCCGGGGTGAACGGCAGCGCCGCGCTGCCCGCCGGCCTGCCATTGACGTACAGCTTCGCCGTGGTGCCGTCGTAGGTCGCGGCGATGTGGGTCCAGGTGTCCGTCGCGAGTGTCTCGGTGGAGGTGAGGTTCGACGGCCACCCCTCGTGGTGGAGGAACACCGCGCCGTTGGCGTCCACCGCGAGCAGGTACTCCCCGCTGCGGCTCAGCACCGGGCCGTCGAGGGCGGCGGGCTTGACCCACGCCTCGATCGAGTAGGGCTTGCCGCCGAAGTGCAGCGGCGCCCGGTTGCCCAGGTCGAGGTGGGCGTCGACACCGTCCAGCCGCAGCGCGGTCTCCGCGTGCCCCTCGCTGCCGGTCACCGGCACCAGTTCGCGGCCGGTGAAGGGGCAGGTACCCGGGCTGCGCTCGAACACCGAGTCCCGGTAGGCCGCATCCGGGCTGGTCCAGAAGCGGGTGCCCTGGGTGTTGAACAGCCCCTGGGCGCCCTGCTCGACGCTGAAGCTGTCGACCCGCCCGGTGGCGTCGTTGTGGGCGAACAGCTGCCAGCGCTGCACGTTGGCCACGGCGGTCGGCACCAGGACGGCGGCGAACCGGCCCTGGGTCAGGTTCCGGACGAAGGACAGCTCCTGGGTCGGCTCGTGGAACGGGCGGCCCTCCATGTCCTCGGTGCCCAGGCTGTCCTTGGCCGACTCCGGGCGGGTGGCGTGCCGACTGCGCTTGAAGCGCACCTCCAGCACCGGCTTCAACTTGCCGTCCACCAGCACGAACCGGTCGACGAGCAGGGTGTCGCGCACCAGCGGCACCTTCTTCGCGGCGCTGAGCACGTAGTCGGCGCGGGACGCGTCCCCCGAGCTGCCGCCGCCGGCCAGCTTGTACACCGCGTCCGGGTGCGTCTCGCCCACCGACTGCCGCAGCACCACCACGTACGTGCCGTCCGACAGGACGTGGAACGGGGCGTCCGCCGTCAGCCGCGCCGTGCTGGACAGGAACGGGTCGATCTCCGCGGCCGCCGGCCGTTCGTCGGCACCGGCCTCCGCCCCGCCCCGCTTGACCGTCGGCACCGCCGTCGCGCCGACCACGGCGTACCCCACCTCGGCGATCTCCCGGGGGAAGGCCACCTCGGCCGGGTTGTCGCTCCAGTACGCCGAGTCCACCTCCCCCTTGGTCTGCGGACCGGTCAGGTCCAGCACCGAGTACACGATCCGGCGGGCGGCGTCCATCGCGAACGCGATCGTCGTGCCCTGGTGCCGGGCCATCGTCACGTGCCGGTACGACCGGTCCCCGTACTTCTTGAGCAGGGAGTCCTGAGCTGCCACCGTTCCCCTTCCGGGCGCATGGAACGCCGCCCCCGGTCCGTGCGGGCCGGGGGCGGCGGCGAGTGTGCGGATCGCTCCTGACGGAGCGTCAGCGAGTCTGGCATGTGCGTTCGAGGCGAGGAGCCGGTTCCGGAACCACTCGCGCCGGATACGGCCTGAACGCGGTACCGGATGGCCGGACTTCGTTTGTCCGACGGCGTGGAGGAGGCTCTCCGGGCTCCTGTGGGGTGGGCTCGACCCCGTGCATGGGCTCGCCCTTCCAGCGGTGCGGGTCCGCGGTGGCGACGATGGCGCCGTCGGGTGTTCCCGGGGCGGGGGCGGCGGTGCGAACGATTTCCTCGGCCGGGCACTGTACGAGGGCCGCCGACCCCTGAGTGCTGCGCTGACGTACGCCGTCCCCGCCGGTCCGGGTAGGGGACCGGCGGGGACGAGGAGCTGCTCAGTAGAGGGATGCCCAGAGCTGGGGGTTCGAGCTGCTTCGGGACTCGTTGAGGACCACGTTGGAGCCTGCGCTGGAGCTCGCCCGGTCGACAGCGAAGCCGCCTGTCGGTTCGGTGATCCTCAGCGTTCCGTTGCTCTTGGTGACCTGCCACTTCTGGCTGCTGTTGGCGGGGTCGTACGTCTTGGCGGTGATCGGGCCGCCGAGGGAAGCCGCGGTGAGGGCGAGCGGCTGGGGGCAGCCGTCGGTGATGCGCACGGTGCCGTCTGCGTTCGCGTCGATCCTCCAGCGCTGCCCGGCGCGAGTGGTGTCGAGGACGGCGAGGACCGTGCGGGCACCGCTGGCGGCGGCGCACGATCCGGACACCTCCAGCGCCAGGGCGCTGCCGTCCGTGAGGGTGTGGTACTTGCCGTCGCCGACGATGGTGGGCCCGTAGTCGATGGTGTGCGGGCTCAGCTTGGCGAGCGCCGTGCTGCCGGTGGACAGGGGCGGATTCGCCGCCGGGCGGACGGTGTTGAAGTAGGCGGAGAAGGTCAACGGCTTCTGCGCCGTGATCGCGGCGATGCTCCCGTTCCAGTTGGTGTCGACGCTGCGCCACAGGTCGAGGAGGGAGCCGGCGACGTTGCCCTCCACCACGTCGCCGACGCCCCATCCGTCGCCGTAGGTGAAGGCGGTGCTGTTCCCGGTGCCGAAGACGAAACGGGAGTCGCCGAGCAGGTAGGCGGCGGAGGCGTTGGCGAAGCCCTCCGACCACGCGCAGCCATCGGTGCTCGCGTACGGGATGCCGTGGTTCGGGCAGGTGAGGCTGTCCGGCCACGGTCCGTTGAACATGCGGTGCATGAGGAAGTGGCTGGCCTCGTGCAGGATGTAGTGCTCGGAGTCGGCATCGGCGCCGTAGAGCCTGACGGTGTTGGAAGTGGGGTCGTACCAGGACTGGCTGGCGGTGTCCACCCATTTGACCGTGAGCTGGGTGCAGGTGTCGGTGTCCGTCTCGTGGGTGGACCAGCAGGCGCTGACGGGGTTGTTGCGGTACCACCACAAGGGGTTGATGGTGTCGACGATGTGCCAGGCCCTGGCCGTGGAGGCCGGGGGCTTGGTCGTTCCGGCGTTCCTGTTGCCGGTGACGTTGGAGAGGGCCGGCGTCTGCATGGTGTAGTACTGGCCGTTGTTGTCGAGGACCCGCCACAGGTTGCCGCTGGCGGCCCACACCTTCACCCACACGGTGCTCAGCGAGGTGGTCGTGGTGGGGGTGTAGCAGAGGTTGTAGCTGCCGTCCGTGACGCCGGTGTACTGCCACACGTTGAGTGCGTGCGGCGAGTCGGTGCTCTTCTCGGCCCCCCACAGTTCGACGGTGGCGTTGCGCAGCGGCTTGGTGCGGGTGGGCTTGGCCGTTCCGTCCTCGGCGGACTGGTAGTCGTACTGGATCGCGCCGCTGATGCAGATCGGGGTCGCCGCCCGCGCGCCGGTGGCCGTGAACGGGACGGCGGCCACAGCGGCGAACAGGGCCGCGGCCAGGGTGACGGCTCGGAACGACAGCCGCAGTCGGATGGTCAAGATGCTTCCTCCCGGATGGTGTCCAGCTGAACGCGCTGCACCCTGCCGCGGGAGACGGCGGCGCTTCGTGGCCGCGCCCAACACCGGGACGTACCGAAGCTGCTCGCCGTCAACCGGACTGGGCGGTTCCTAATGGTCGGCGGCGAGATCACCTCCTGGCAGGGCGCTCGACCGGGCGCGCGGGGGCGCAGGGGTGGTGAATGAACCTCTTGTGCATGCCCCGGATTCACCCGAAAGGAGCTGAGAAGTATTCGGCCTCCCGCTGACGCTGGGCTGCGCGCCGCTTCGCCAACCGCACCCCGGTTACCCTTGCTCGCGCACGTTGCTGGTTGTGGGCCGGACGTAGCACGCGGGAGATGAGGAGCCACCCGTGGCCACGAATCGCTTCACGATCAACACCATGCCCCACGTCGCCGAGATCGGCGACGACGTGCTGGAGTTCCAGCAGCTGCGCAGCTGGAGCCCGAATCCACGCGCTCAGCATCAACGCTCACAACTGCCCCAATTGGGCACCCGCCACCAGGAGCAGGCTCTCCTCCTCGAAGCTCTCGAACCCGTGGTGGCGGCCGGAGGACACCAGGTACTCCAGGCCCGGCCGGTGCAACTGCCCGGTCCGCCAGGTGAACCGCCGCACCGGCCGGCTCCGGACGATCTCCGCTTCAGCCTCGGCCAAGTCCCGGACCGCGTACACCACTGGCGTCCGCCCGAAACGCCACGTCGTCGTCCACCTGCGCGTCCACCCCGACTCCAGAGCAAGGTCGCCGGCACAACCGCGAAAGCCCGCACCCAGGCGAGCAAGGTCCTCCAGCCCTTGCTCATCCGACCGCTGCACAGTCGACGCCGTTGCTCGCCCACCACGTAACGCCATGACCGCCCACTCCTTTCCAGTACGGCTGCGACTACGGGTGGGAGCAGACCTGGTACTTCGGCTCGAACCCGGACACCGGCTTCGCCCAGATCCGCAACCGGGCGAGCAACCTGTGCGCGGCGGTCGGCGGTTCGAGCACGACGCCGGGCGCGCCGGTGGTCCAGTGGACCTGCACGGGCGGCTCCGAGCAGCGGTGGACGGCCTCCGCGTGACGGCCGGCCGGCCCCGGTGACCGGCGTCTCGCGGCTCCGCCCCACCGGAGCCGCGGGACCCGGCCCGGGCCGCGCCCCTCGCCTGCCCGGGCGGGGGCCGACCGGCCAGGCGGGGGGCCGACCGGCCGCTGCCGTGTCCGGGGCGTGGTCGACCAGGGCCCGCTTCATCACCAGGAGGTTGCGGGGGGGGGTCGTTCGGGGAGGGGACGTGATGAGTCGTCGCACTGCCAGGTTTGCCCGACTCACCGATTGCTTCCGGAGACCCGAGGCCAACGGCTACGAAGATCAAGGATATTGACGTCACGTCAGGGAGAGGCGGCGCCGAAGGAACCGCTCGCCCGGAAGAGTTCCGCGTACCGTCCGGCGCGGGCGAGGAGTTCCGTGTGGGTCCCCGACTCGACGACCCGGCCGCCCTCCAGCACGATGATCCGGTCGGCGTGCCGGACGGTGGACAGCCGGTGGGCGATCGTGATGGTGGTACGGCCGGCGGAGAGCGCGTCCAGCGCGCGCTGGACCGCCTTCTCGGTGATCGTGTCGAGCGCGCTCGTCGCCTCGTCCAGGACGAGGACCGGCGGATTCCTCAGCATGGTGCGGGCGATCGCCAGGCGCTGCTTCTCACCGCCGGAGAACCGGTACCCGCGCTCCCCCACGATGGTCTCGTACCCCTCGGGCAGGCTCTCGATCAGGTCGTGGATCCGGGCGGCCCGGGCGGCGGCCACCAGCTCGCCCGCGGTCGCCCCGGGCTTGGCGAACCGCAGGTTGTCGGCCACGGTGGTGTGGAAGAGGTGGGTGTCCTGCAGGACGATGCCGACCGTCTCGGCGAGGGTGGCGAAGCTGAGGTCGCGGACGTCGACACCGTCGATGGTGATCCGGCCGCCCGTGACGTCGTAGAGGCGCGGAACCAGCTGGCCGAGGGTGGTCTTGCCCGCGCCGGTGGCGCCGATGACCGCCAGCTTCTCGCCGGCCGGCAGGTCGAAGTCGACGTCCCGCAGGACGGGCCCCGAAGCCGGGTAGGAGAAGCTCACCCGCTCGAAGCGGACGTGCCCGTGGCGCCCGGGGAGCGGAACGGGGTTCCTGGGCTCCGCGACCTCGACCTCCAGGTCCAGGTACTCGAAGACCCGGTCGAACAGGACCAGGGAGCTCTGGATGCCGATGCCGGTCTGCAGCAGCGTCACCACCGGGCCGAAGAGGCCCTGTTGGAGGGCGGTGAACGCGACGACGGTCCCCACGGACACGGTCGGGCCGCCGTGCCCGCCGATGGCTCCGGCCGTCCAGTAGAACGCGATCGGCATCGCGGCCACGATGATCGAGACGGTGGACTGGCGCCACCGTCCGGCCATCGAGGACCGGACGGCCAGATCGGCGAGGTCCCGGGACCGCCCCGCGAACTCCCTGACGAGCGTGTCGGTGCGCCCCATCGTGCGGCCCAGCAGGAAGCCGCTGACCGACAACGACTCCTCGATCAGGCTGAACATCACGGCGAGCAGGCTCTGCTGCCGTTCGACGATCCCGCGCCGCTCCTCGCCGACCCTGCGGCTGATCCGGACGAAGACCGGGAGTACCGCCAGGGACACCGCCGTGAGCTGCCAGTTCAGGGAGAGCATCGCCAGCAGCGTGGCCACCACGGTGGTGGCACTGGCGACGATCGTGGCGGCAGCGCCGGTCACCGTCGACTGCATGGCCCCGATGTCGTTGGTGATCCGGGACTGCACCTCCCCCGTACGGGTCGCCGTGAAGAAGGACAGCGACATCCGTTGCAGGTGCGTGTAGACCGCGGTGCGCAGGTCGTCCATCACCCGCTGCCCCAGCGTGACCGACAGGTACGCCTGGAGCACCCCGGCGCACGTGCCGGCCACCATCAGGGCGAGCATCCCGGCAGCCAGCGCGGTCAGCAGCCCGAGCCGGCCCTGGGGCAGCGCGACGTCGAGGATCTGCCGCAGCATGAACGGCGGCGCGATCGCGGTCAGCGATCCGACCGCCACCAGCAGCAGCACGGCGCCGAGCCGGAGCCGGTGCGGAACGAACAGGCCCAGGGCCCTGATCAGTGGTGCGTGCCGCCTGTCCTTCCGGTCCCCGGCCACGGGAGCTCCTCCCTTCGCTGCGTCAGGCGCGTCCGTGTCCGGCCGGACGTCCGTAAGGCCGGCCGGACACGGACGCCCGTCAGGACAGGGTGAGGAATCCTTCGCGGAGCAGCGTCCGCACCAGCAGCAGGCAGCCCGGCTCGTCCAGACCGCCGGGGATCGAGCCGGCGGTGAACCCCTGCCCGTCGTTCTCCGTCACGAACCTGACCTCGTCGGCCACGTGGAGCGGCAACCGGATGGTCTTGCTGTGGAACCCGAGCTCGACGGCCTCCTCGCCGAACGTCACGCTCCACCGCAGGTCCGGACGGCGCCGCACCCGGGTGTCGAGGCCCAGTCGCGGCAAGCTTTCCAGGTCGCCCAGGTGACCGCGGAGCTCCACCGGGGCGATCGAGACCGTCTGCTGCACGGCCCTCTCCGTCATCTCCCGGGGCGAGAGCCGGGCGGCGAGCGTCTCGACCAGCTCGGCGAGGACCCCCTCGGCCCGCTCCTGGAGGTGCTTGTCGTTGGCGAACCCGATGGGCATGCTCCTGCGGAAGCGCTCGTCCCCCTCGAAGACCTCCCGGACCGCGTCGTTGATCAGCGCGGGGATCAGGACGGGGTGGACACCGATGGTGAGGTGCAGCGACGCGGCGTCGTTGGACGTCGCGGCGTGAACGGTGCCCCGGGGCAGGTAGAGCAGACTGCCCGGCTGGAGGTCGAACTCCTCCTGGACCTCCGGCACTTGAGCGGAGTGGTCGTACCTGCGGGTCTCCAGCGGCAGCGCGTACGGCGCCCCGTACAGCCGCCAGCGCTTGCTGCCGTACGCCTGCAGCACGATCACGTCGTGGCTGTCGTAGTGCGGGTCGAATCCGCGCGCCTGCCCACCGGGGGTGAGGTACACGTTCACCTGGAACCTGGCGTTGACCTCGGCGCTCAGCGTCGAGGTCAACCGCGCCAGCGGCTCCCAGCGGCGCTCGAGGGCGTTGAGGATGACGGTTGCGCCGGTCCGGTAGCGCTCGTACAGCGCCTCCAACCGGCTGGCGGTCATGTTGCGGCCGGGGGAGCCCAGTTCGGACACCGGCACTTCCTTGCCCTCGCGGACGACCCGGACGTTCCCGAAGTCCGGACCGGACCGGCTCAGCAGGCCGTCCAGGTCGTCGAGTGTCAGGAGGTCCGCGTAGTACTCGGGGTCGTTCCTCGGGATGTGCAGCGGCCGCCGCTCCCAGTACTCCTCGCGGAACGCCGGTAGGGACACCGGGTGCAGAAGCCGGGAGAGGTCGGGGGAAGGCCGTTCACCGGGTTCGGTCCCCACCCGGTACGTCGGAGAGGTCATCGGGATCTCGCGTCTCCTCACAGAGGTCGGCCGGTCCTGCTGACGCGGTGACCGGAAGCCGTGTCGTCCTGGGTGCTCTCGGTGCTCTCGGCTCTGTTCGGGGAGGGGCTGCGCCGGGAGCGCAGCCCCTCCCCGATCCGGGGGCCTGCCGAACGGGCCCTGCCCGGGTGGGGTCAGTCGAGGTCGTCGACGAACACGTCCTTGTGGCCGGAGTCGTTGTTGTTGTTGTCGTCCGCAGGGCCCCAGCTGATGTCGTCGGGCGTGATGGCCGTCTCCGCGTCCGGAGCGCGCACGACGACGATGTCGGCCGGGTCGAGGCTGTGTGTCACAGGTAGTCCCTTCCTGGGAACCGGTGGGGACTCCAGCCTGGGAGCCGCAGTGGTTGTCCGTCCACGAGAAGGCGCGAAGGCCCAGGTGAGTGGCGGACAACCCGCGACGGTCCGCGGACAACGCGCGGACAACGCGCGGGAACGGGCGGGGCCCAGGGTTGTCCGCGCCGAACGCCCGCCGGACTCCGGACAATCCTCCAAGCGGGCCGGTCGTCGCGCTCGGAGGAGTCCGCACCGGCCCGCCGCACGCACCGGGCGGCGGCGGGCGGTCAGAAGCGCTCAGATGAGCTCAGATGAACTCAGAGGACGGCAGACTCGTCAGAGGCGGTCGGCGTCCAGGACGGCCCGGGCGAAGGCCTCGGGGGCCTCCTGGGGGACGTTGTGGCCGACCTCGGGCAGGGTGCGGTGGAGATAGGGGCCGGTGAAGAGGTCGCGGTAGGAGCTGCCGTCGCCGGGGGCGGTGAAGGGGTCGCGGCCGGGGTCGAGGGTGACGGTGGGCACGGTGATCCTCGGGCGGGCCGCCAACTGGCGCTCCAGGTGGTCGTAGCGGCGCTCGCCGTCGGCCAGGCCCAGGCGCCAGCGGTAGTTGTGGATGACGATCGCCGCGTAGTCGGGGTTGTCGAAGGCGGCGGCGGTGCGGTCGAAGACGGCGTCGTCGAAGGCCCAGGTCGGCGAGACCTCCCGCCACACCAGGCGGCACAGCTCGCGGCGCTTGTCCCGGTTCTCCATGGCCGCCCGGCCGCGCTCGGTGGCGAAGTAGAACTGGTACCACCAGGTGTGCTCGGCGGCGGGCGCCAGCGGCTCCTTCTGCATCTCGACGTTCGTGATCAGGTAGCCGCTGACCGACACCAGGGCCTTGACCCGCTCGGGCCACAGCGCGGCGAGGATGTCGGCGGTGCGCGAGCCCCAGTCGAAGCCGGCCAGCACGGCCCGCCGGACGCCCAGCGCGTCCATCAGGGCGAGCACGTCCAGGGCGACCGCCGACTGCTGGGCGTTGCGGACCGTGCGGCCGGACAGGAAGCGGGTGCTGCCGTGGCCGCGCAGGTGGGGGACGATGACGCGGAAGCCCTGGGCGGCGAGCAGCGGGGCGACGTCGGCGTAGCTGTGGATGTCGTACGGCCAGCCGTGCAGGCAGATCACGACGGGACCGTCGGCCGGGCCGTCCTCGGCGTAGCCGACGTCGAGCAGGCCGGCCCGGACCTGGGCGAGGCGGGCGAAGCCGGTCCGCGCCTCGGCGGGAGCGACGGCCGGAGCACCGACAGTGGCCGGTGCGGCCCCGGCGGCCGGGGGCAGGGCGGCCAGGGACAGCGCGGTGGTGCCCGCGCCGAGTCCGACGGCCTTGGTGAAGGTGCGCCTGTCGAGCATGCCGGTTCCTCCGTCGTACGGTCGGGTCGGCCGGCCGCCGGGACGGGAGAGCCCGCGAACCTGCCGTACACGCCTGCTGGTTGACGCCACGTCAACGCCCCGCGCCCCGTCCGGGTGCCGGATGGGACGCAAGGGGCTCCCGGGGCGCCCAGGGGCGTGTCGCCGTCGGTTCGGCGGCCGCGCGATTGGGTGGCGACCGTCATTGATTCCGCACTGTTCACCGGGGCCTGCTGGAGTGGACGGGCTCCCCCGCGCCCGCCGCACCCTCGCTGACACGGCAGGTGAACGACATGCCCGACGACTCCCTCCGCCCGCCCCGCCGCCCGGCCCGGCCCGCGCTGTACCTGCGCTGCTACCCCGCCGACGCGGCGGGGCTGGAGTACCAGCGCACGGCGCTGGAGCGCCTGGCCCGCCGGCGCGGCCTGCCGGTGCCCGCCGCGTTCCTGGACGACGGGGTGCGCTCCGGCGCCCGGCGTCCCGCGCTGGAGCGGCTGCTGGAGCGGGCCGGGCAGGGCTGGGTGGACGTGGTGCTGGTGCCCGGCCCGTTCGTCTTCTCCCTGGACGACCGCGCCGCCCGGGCGACGGTGCGCCGGCTGGAGGCGCTGGGCTGCGCGGTGCTCGACCTGCCCGGCCGGGGCGCCCTGCCGCACCGGCCGCCGCTGCCCGCCCGTACGGCCTGAACGCACCGCCCGTACGGCCTGAAGGCACCGCCCGTACCGCCCGAACCCGCCGCCCGTACCGGGACGGCGCCCCGGCGGTCACCGCGACGGGCCGTCACGGCATGATGGGCGCATGGCCTTCGCACCCCTCCTCGGCGAGCGCCGCGCACCCGAACCGGCCGGGCGGCCGTGAGTCGGCCGGTCGAGCCGGGATCGCCCGGCGCCGGTTTCGCGTTCGTGGGGCGCCGGCCCGAACTGGACCGCCTGACCGACGCGATGCTCCGCCCGCCCGCCGTGGTGCTGGTGGAGGGCGAGGCCGGGCTCGGCAAGTCCCGCCAGTCCGCCGACCACGGCGGGCAGCGCGTCCAGCTCGGAGCCGCCGGGCTCGAAACCCAGCAGGTAGACGAAGG